>NZ_OMWA01000005.1 GCF_900314615.1 uncultured Methanobrevibacter sp.
AAGCTGGGCCTAATGGAGGTCCAGGAGTAGCGCTTCCACCTTCGATAAGAACTTCGACTGTATCTTTAGCCATCAGTCAGCCTCCTTTTGAATTATTCTAATTTGATCAGCTTTAACAGTAACTGGAATAGGTACTGCTGCCTCTATTAACTCAAGGACGACTTCTTCACGTGATTCATCAATACGAACCACTTTCGCCCTTTCACCTTTGAACGGACCAGAAATAAGCTCAACAATACTTCCTTTTTGAATTGAGGAAATAATTGGCTCTGGTTTTAAGAATCTTTTTGCTTCTTCGAAGGTAATTCCGACACTACCTTCTACAACCCCTCTTAAATGTTGTACTTTTAAATCAGGGTTTCTCAGATCTATTTTTGTTGAAGATTCAACCAAAATATATCCTTTTAAAGATTCTGGGACAAGAATTGAGGAAATACCTATGCCATCAATAGTTCTGGCTTTACGAGCCAGAAGTCTAGCTACATTCCTTTCTTGACCTGCAGAGGTCTTAAGAGCATATATGGAACTATTAGATTCTTCCATGAAAAATTCACCTATTTTAATATTTGACTAAGTTAATGAAGTTCCACAAATGTGGTTCTTAGGTAATTCACAGATGTGAAAATTTACTAAGCTATCCCCCCACTTCAAGGGTTAATAAATCTATTTTGATTAATTCAGCTAAAAACTCAAATAAATCTTTAGTTTTTTTAATCCAAAAAGATAAATTCATACATTAAGTTAAAAGTTATTATAAAAGCCATAATTATTCAAGAAGATAAAAATTCTTGAAAATTAGAATTCTATAATATGAATATCTATAACTTTAATAGTATATAAATGTTATCGAAAAAATAGACTTTTGAAATAAAATAAAGTATTACAAAAAATTTTATTATAAAAATGGGATCAAAAAAATGAAAAATTGGTTTTTAGATACCAATCAAGGAACCTAATAATACAATAACAAAACCAATAACACCTATTATGAGAACCCCAATAGATACTACCTTAGCTAATTCTCTGTATTCCTTTGCGTCAGGTTTTCTAGATACTTTTAATACTCTTTTACTGTCTTTTATAAATTTATCAAAACTTTCTTGTACATTCATTTTAAATACCCAAAATAAAAAAATTATGAAGAATCATAATTTAATGAATTATAATAAAATAATAGTAATATAATAATTTATAATTTGAACATTAATAAATGTTTGCATTTATTAAAAAAAATAAGTAAATGGAATTAGAAAATTCCATCAATGAAATCATCTAATTGGTCATTTGCAGATTCTGTTTCAGCAGATTCCTCAGAGTAATCAACATCTGGTTCATTACCAGGTTCAGAATTAGCATCGATACCTGAAACAACCACAGTAGTCCTAACCATATTTTGGAGACTTTCATCAATTTGAGTACCCCAAATAATATTAGCTTCAGGATCTAATTTATCAGCAACAACTTGAACTATTTTTTCAGCTTCATGTAATGTTAAATCTGAACTACCAGATATGTTAACTAAAGCTCCAGTTGCATTTGATATATCAATATCTAATAATGGACTGCTTAATGCTTCATGTACGGACTCTAAAGCTCTGTCGCCAGAATCAGATTCACCCATACCAATCATAGCCATTCCGGAACCACTCATGATACTTCTAATATCTGCAAAGTCTAAACTTACAAGACCTTTCTTGGTAATCAGTTCTGTAATTCCTTTAACTGCTCTTCCTAAGATTTCGTCAGAAACCATGAATGCTTTATTTAAAGGCAAGTTTGGAGCAACTTCCAATAATTTATCATTAGGAATTACAATAACAGTGTCAGCAGCTTCTTGGAGTTTTTCTAAACCTTGTTCTGCATTTTCTCTTCTTTTAATTCCTTCAGCAGAAAATGGCATGGTAGCAACAGCAACAGTTAAAGCTCCTAATTTTTTAGCGATTTTTGCAATGATCGGAGCTGAACCAGTACCGGTTCCACCACCAAGACCGCAGGTGACAAATACCATGTCTGCGCCTTCTAATTCGTCTCTAATCTCATCTTCACTTTCTTCAGCGCATTCTTCACCAACGGATGGTTCTCCACCAGCACCTAATCCTTTAGAAGTTTGTCTTCCTAAAAGAATCTTTTTACTGGATTGACTGTAGAATAAATCTTGAGCATCAGTATTGACGGCAATGGTGGTTGCTCCTTCAATACCCATCTCGTTTAATCTTGAAATAGTGTTGTTTCCTGCTCCTCCAGCACCAACAACAAATATATTAGTTTTTACGCCTTGAATAATATTAATTAAATCTTCATCGATATCAGAAGAGATTTTTTCTGGTTGTTTCTCTTCCATTCTTTGTTCAGATTCTTTTATTGCATCATCTATAATTTTCACAACTTAACACCACAATTCTGCTATTAAAAATTAATTGTTAAATATTTATATAGTAAGTAATATTTAAATGCACCTACTATTTAAATTATTGGGAAAAGATACCAAAAAATTAAAAAAAATTTAATCTCTTGGCATTGCAATAATTTCATGGATTTTCATGTTAAACAGATTTTTAGAGTTGACCGGAGTTAAAATAACTGCAGTGTCCACTCCATGAGCTCTGCCCCCGATGGCCATTATTTCTTCACCTACAGGAACGAGACCTGCATCTGCAGCCATAAGAGAAATTTCTGCAGAAACTTTGACACCATGTGAAAACATTCTTAAAGTATCTGCCACAACATCCAATGGGGAAAATCCTCCGTATTTATTGGTAACGCCTCTTGCAGCACCGCTGAATGCATGCAAACCCTGATATGTTTTTATTCCAACATTTTCTAATTTTGCAATCATTTCATTGGAAATATCTGATTCATTATCTCCGCTGAATCCGACATTGTGGGAAACATTGATAATAGTAATATCGTCATTGTCAATTGCATTGTGCAGTTTCAATGCGGATTCGCCAGTAGTTGATGCTATCAAAATATATTTAATATTTTTAGCAACATCCAGTTTATCTTTAACAGCCAAAATCAATTCATCAGTGTAGTCTTCTCCTTGCTTATCAAAATATGTTATGAACCTTCTTGCCATAATCCCACATCCCAATAGATAATTATTATAATCCCTATTGTGTTATATACTATATAATTAATTTTTATTAAAGATTTTTATGAAAGATTTAGAAGATATCAAACATGTAATAAATGGAGACTACATTGTCATTCCAATCGAAACAGGCTACATCAAGCCCAATGAAGATTTAAATTCAATAATAAATCCTGCACGCGAGCTGATGGAAGATAATGATTATTTAGTTATAGCTGAAACCCCTATTTCAGTTTCACAAAACAGATTAGTTGATGAGTCCAAATACACCCCGTCACTGACTGCCAAATTTTTAACAACAGTCTGGAGCAAATACATATGGGGATATGTTTTAGGACCGCTTCTCGGAATTAAAAAAAGAACAATCAAAAATTTAAGAAGACTTCCTGAAGAAACTAAAGCTCACAAAGAAGTAGTTCTTCAGCTATATGGCCTTAAACATGCACTTAAACCGGCTTCCGAAGCGGGAATTGATTTAAGCAATGCTCCCGGAACATATGTGTCACTTCTTCCGGAAAATCCCGAAGGCGTTGCAAAAGAAATTAAAGATGAAATCGGAAAAGACGTCTGTGTAATGATCATTGATACTGATGCAACATATATGAAAAACGGGAAATACTTTACAGGCCTCCCTATTGCCATTGACGGAATTGAAGCAGACAAAGGATTTTTTGGCTACTTCAAAGGACAGCTTTCAGAGAATATGGGATCAACACCTCTTGGATGCAGCGAAAGCATTGATGTTGAAACTGCTTTAAAGATAGCAAACATTGCTGAAGACTATCAGAGGTCACTGTCAACTGAAATGAAAACCATTCACAGCGTAAAAGCAGTACTTGGCAGTGAAATTGATGAAGTTACTGTGGAAGCACTTGACTCAATAACCCACACCCCTGCAGTCATCATTCGTAAACAATAAATATTATAAAAAACAGAACTTAACATTAATATATTGTTTATTTTTCAAAAATAGGATATATAAACATAAGCACTTAGGGGAAATTAAATGATAGATGATCCATTAGTAAAGACATTATTAACAAACGTTGTTGAAGATGAAAGCAATTTACCTATTGTTGAAGCACTGGAAAGCGGTGTGGAAACTGATGAAGAAATAGCCAAAAAAACTGGAATCAAATTAAATATTGTTAGAAAAGTGCTTTACAAGCTTTACGATTTAGGATTAGCTAGTTATAAAAGAAGTAAAGACCCTGAAACTCAATGGTTTACATATTCATGGAAATTTGAAAAAGAAGAAGTTATCAATCATATCAAAAAAGATTCAGAACAGTATTTGAAAATGCTAAATGATGAACTTGAACATGAAGAAAACAACATGTTTTTCGTCTGCCCTCAGGGCCATGTCAGATTTGATTTTGATGCTGCTTCAGATTATGAATTCTTATGTCCTGTCTGTATGGAAGAGCTGGAATTTCAGGACAATAATGATCACATTAAACAACTCAAAGAAGACATAAAAATGGTAGAAAGTAATTTTAATTCATTTAATAAACAAAATAGTTAATCAGATAAAATGGAGATAGAATTACTTAAAAAAGAAAATACCCCTAAAAATGTTATCGAACATTGTATAGCAGTTTGCAGAAAAGCTATGAAAATAGCTTCTAATTTTGATAATGCGGATTTGGATTTAATCCGCAAAGGCGCTTTACTCCATGACATAGGAAGGTCCAGAACTCATGATTTAACCCATGCAATTGTTGGAGTTGAAATTGCACGTTCCCACGGATACGACGAAGATGTCCTCAACATTATTGAAAGACATATCGGCGCAGGAATTACCGCAAAAGAAGCTGAAGAGTTAGGACTTCCAGTTAAATCATATGTTCCGCAGACTTTAGAGGAAAAAATTGTAGCCCATGCTGACAATTTAGTAAGCGGAGATAAGGAAGTGGACGTGGATTATGTTATTGCGAAATGGAATCGCAGAATGGAAAATCCTGAAGATAACATTAAAAGACTTATTGAACTTGATAAAGAATTAATTAAAGCTTTTGAGGAATAACATGAAAGTAATATGCTCTAGTGAAGAATCTTTGTACCGTCCCGAAGCAGTCAGATGGAGACAGAGGATGGAAATGATGGAACCTCTCGGAGATACAGTTGTCCTATTGCCGTGCAGTATGAAAAAACCTTATTCAAATTCCAAATCACATCAGAAATTCAGAAAACTTACAAGGTCATTTCAGGAACTGATTGTAACTTCCCCATTTGGAATCTGTCCAAGGGAACTTGAAAACACATTTCCTATCCAGTCCTATGATGTAAGTACAACAGGCAAATGGTCTGAAGATGAAATTGAAGAGAGCGGAAGATTAATAGAAAAATACACAAAAGGAAAACGTATTGTTGCAAATCTTGCAGGAGGTTATCTCCAGTCACTTGAAGCTTACTGTGATGATTTTGTAAATGTCTGCGTTGACGAACGACCTACTTCCCCTGAATCCCTTTACAATTTAAGGATGGAGCTTAAAAATCACGAAAAGATTTCAAGAAGGCAAAAGACTCTGCATGAGCTTAGATCTATAGCAAAATATCAGTTCGGTGAAAATGGAGATAAATTTATACCGGACAACGTGAAAACCAAAGGAATGTATCACAAAAGAATATTATCAAACGGCAATCAGCTGGCATTGCTCAATAAAGATCACGGCCTTTACAGATTAAACCTTCCAGGAGGAGAAATCCTTAAGGATTTGGGCATCAATATAGTAAGCATTGATTTTAATCTTGAAACCAATACCGTTTTCGCTCCGGGAATTGAAAAGGCAGACCACAACATCATTCCGAACGATGAAGTGGTTGTTGTTCGCGATGATTCTGTTGTCGGAGTAGGTAAAGCTGTCATGACCGGTCGTGAGATGGAAGAATGTGACAATGGTATTGGCGTGAAAATCAAACATAGATTTAAATAACATTTTGTTAATATAACAACATATATAAATACTAGAAATATTTATACTAATAAATACAAAAAATAGGAGACTACTTATGTCAGAAGATTTAGTAAATGATATTAAAGACGCAGTTTCTGTAATTAATGACCCTCACATGGGCATAAGCATTGTAGAAATGGGCATTGTACAAAATATTACCGTAGACGGAGACCAAGCAGAAATTACCCTTAAACCAACAAATCCTGGTTGTATGAGTATCACACGTATTGCAGCTGATGCTAAGGTAAGAGCTGAACACGTCGAAGGTATTGAAAATGCAAAAATTATCGTTGAAGGACATGCTATGGCAGACTCCATTAACGAAATGATTAACAGATAAAATTTTAAAATTTAACTAAAATCTACAAATAACCGAAAGAGTTATATATAGTAACAAATATAAGTATAAGTGTTGACAGTTAACTGTCACACTAATTACATAGGCTAGTGGCACAGCTTGGTTAGCGCGCTCGGCTGATAACCGGGAGGTCATGGGTTCGAATCCCATCTAGCCTACTTCTAACTATTTTTAAGACATTTTTCAAAAAAGTGACAATTTTATCGAATTTTTTTAGAGCAATTTATTTATACCACTTCGAACATATTTTAACTTGAATGTACAAAAAGTTGGAATGATGATTAAAATGTGGGAAAAGATAAATGAAAAATTCAAAAAATACCCTGCAAGAATAAGAGTTGCAGAAAAAATGATTGAACTTGGACTGTCAATTAATGACGATGGAAAAATCTACTGCGGAAATTTAAAAATCAGCGATAAAGCATTGGCTACTGCTGCTGAAGTAGACAGAAGAGCAATAAAATCAACAATCGAAGTCATCAAAGAAGATGAAGAACTGAACAACTTATTTTCAAACATAATTCCTGCAGGAACACTGCTTAAAAACATTGCAAAAAATCTTGATTTAGGAGTAATTGAAATAGAAGTGGGATCTGAAAGCGAAGGAATACTCGCAGCTACAACAAATCTGATAACAAAAAAAGGAATGGGTATTAGACAAGCCTATGCCGAAGACACAGAGCTTCAAAAAACACCAATATTAACAATAATTACAGAAGAGCCTGTGAAAGGCGATCTGATAAATGAATTTTTAAAAATAAAAGGAGTAACAAGAGTGTCAATCTACTGATTGATTTGTTCCATTCTTGCTTTTTCCATTTCTCTATCCTCTTCTTCGAGGATATCCAATAACTCTTCCCAAGCTTCTAAAGATTCTTTAGCAGCTTCTTCAGTTAATTTTTCAATTGCAAAACCAGCATGGATTAAAACATAATCGCCAACTTCCACTTCAGGTAAAAGGTCTAATTTTGCTTGTTGTCTTGCTCCACCAAAGTCAGCAACCAACAAATTTTCTTCTCTATCTATCTCAATAACATGAGCGGGTGCTGCAATACACATATTTCCATCTCCAAAATTTTAATATATACATTATATAATAAATGATATTATATAAAATTATCTAATAAGGAGTTTAATAATGAATATTGTTATCGGTTCAGGCCCTGCGGGAAGATTAGGTTCCCTTGAGCTTGGAAAATTAGGAAAAGATGTTACTTTAATTGAAAAAAATCATATAGCTGGAACTTGTTTAAATGAAGGATGCATGGTTGTCTGTGCATTAACTGACATTACAAAATACATTGATTTGACTAACAGATTCAATGAACACGGATTTATTAAAAGCCAATTAGACATTTCCTACGATAAAATTGTAGAAAAAATCGTTGAAACCCAAGAAAAACTAAGACACCTGAACCAGCTGGAAAATGAAAGCTATGGAAATAAAATCATATATGGAGAAGCAAGCATTGACGGCGAGACCGTTAAAGTAAACGGTGAAAGCTTTGAATATGACAATCTCCTGATAGCTACCGGCGCACGTCCGTTTATTCCAGACATTAAAGGCAGCGAATACGGACTTACCAACAAGGACATTTTAAAGCTTGATGACGTTCCGGAAAAGTTAAACATTATCGGAGGAGGAATTATAGCCTGCGAAATAGCTAATATCTATTCCACACTCGGAAGTGAAGTCAACATTATTGCAAGAAGCAGAATCCTTAAAGAGATAAGCGAGACTTCAAAAAAATATGTTCTTGAAAACATCATGGGCGACATTAACGTGTTTGAAAACACAAACGTTGCAGAAGCATTTAAAGACAAAGTCATAACCGACAACGGCGATGAGCTGGAAGGAGTTCCTTTTTTTGCAACAGGAAGAGTTCCTAACAGTGAAATAGCTGAAGGCACGGTTGAGCTTGACAGTGACAGAAGCATTAAAGTTAATGAAATGATGAAAACTAATGTTGAAAATATATATGCTGCAGGAGATGTTACCGGAGGATATCAGCTGACACCAGTAGCTAGAAGAGAGGGTATCACCGCTGCAAGAAATATTGCAGGATACTCAAATAAAGTAAGCTACCATTGCATTCCTCAAACATTAAGTCTGAACACTGAAGTGAGTTTTGTTGAAAATGAAAAATCCGAGTGCAGTGAAGAGGACAAACAAATCATTGGAATTCCGGGAATTGCAGGACCTCATTCATTCTGGAACATTCTAAACGGTGATACAGGTTATACTGAAGTTGAATTTGACAAGAAAAACAATAAAATCAATAGAATCAATTCAATATCTCCATCATCTGTAAGTGATGTTGCATATCAGGCATATTTAATGAGAATGGATTATGACCTGGACAATTTCGATGAATTTTTG
Organism: uncultured Methanobrevibacter sp.; assembly: GCF_900314615.1. Classification (NCBI taxonomy): domain Archaea; kingdom Methanobacteriati; phylum Methanobacteriota; class Methanobacteria; order Methanobacteriales; family Methanobacteriaceae; genus Methanobrevibacter; species uncultured Methanobrevibacter sp. The sequence goes on from NZ_OMWA01000005.1 coordinate 8,790, forward strand.
GAAATCCATCCGTCTACAGATTCAAACTATAAAATTATAAAAACAATGTGGTTGTAATTACCACTATTCTAATTTTTTTAACATTTTGTCTATAAGCTCATCACCGGCATTGAGACACTTATCTGCATAAATCAGATTGCATTTCTTCATTGAATCATAATTGGCGAATGCCTCTTCAATGCTTTTGCATACATCACCTATTTCAGATTCAATCATTGCTCCTTTATATACGCCGGCCATGTTCTGGTATCTTCCCCATTTTACTTTTGTCAGTGTGATGATAGGGATTTTGGACGCTACCGCCTCCTCAAGAGACACTCCGTCATCAGTCAGCACCGCTAAATCTGCATATTTAAACAGATGACTTATCCAGTCAATGTATCCTGCATAGATAATCTTTTCTTCATCAATCATGTCCATATATTCATCATGGAGAGGCAGACCGAGCAGAACAAGATTGTATTTGTCGCTGCATTTACAAGCAAGGTTTATCGCATCTATCATGCCCTTGAATATTGATGAGCCTGATGAAAACATGATTGTCTTTTTATTTTCATCAAAATTAGGAAATTCCTTAAGTTTTTGAAGTGCAATGTCAGCGTCACCTTTGCCGATATTGTCTGCTAAAGGATAAAAAGTCTTTTCGATATTTTTCGGCAGATTTTGCCATCTGAACTTATCGATTTCAGGGAATAAAAAGGAAGGGTTCATTTTAGGACAGACCTTTGAATCGAGAGGTGTTGATATTAAAGAAAAAACAGGTTTTCTGGCAAGTTTAGCACCTAATGAAGCAACAATAGCTCCACCTCCTAAAACACCAACTACAAAATCATAATTTTCTTTTCTTATTAATGATCTTGCCTTAAATGATGCAGGAATAAGTTTCAGAGCACCTTTCAATGCGGATGCTTTAGTGGCTACGTGACCTCCTGCCTGAGGAATTGATATTTTATGCCAGGAATATCCGTTCTTTTCAAACAATATTCCAGGTGCGGACTCATCCAGAGCTATTTCACATTCAACATTTCTCTTTTCCAATGCCTTTACAACATTGAGTGCAATAGATGCGTCTCCGCCTAATCCTCTTCCGGTAACTACCAACAAAGCTTTCATTATAACTGCCTACCTAACCTTACTTTTTGATTTTTCGGAACATATCTTTGAGGATGGTCTGCATGAGGATTATATAATAATCTTCTGAATCCTAAACTGATCAGTAACGGATTAGTGACATCGTACTGCTTGTCTTTAAGAATCCATTTTCTAAGTAAATCGCCTAAGCCCCCTCCGGTTAAGACATCCATGAAGTAATCCCCGAAGGTAGGGTCAAGAAGTCTGAGATTTTGTCTGAAGAATACTTTAAGAGTATTTCTTCTAACAAATGCAATCAGTGCTGTAGTAACTATAAACAGGAAAATAAGACTCCATAAACCTCCGACCATATAGAATGAAACTCCTAATGCAATTGCAAAAACATGGTTTCCGACTTCTCCCAGCATGATTTTTCCTGAAAAATCAAGCGGACAGTAACCTAAAACTACAATAAGAAGCAGTACAGGAGTATAGAATGCAGGAAGCTCAGCAACGTCAGGAGATGCAAACAGTACCATCATTATCATTGTTACAACAGACATTATCATTGTTACAATACATGCTGAACCCGGCTGCATATCCGAAATATTTAGCGGCTGTACGAGAAGCGCAATAAATAATGAAGATACACCAAGTCCCATAAGGTAACCTGCAACCACTACAAGAATCATTCCGATTCCTCTTGACAGCTGACCCCATTCGACTCCGAACGGAGATTTTTTTCTCCCTAAAATATCGTCAATTAATGCGAAAACACCGATAATCAATATTAGACTGTTATATCCGGGCAGGAAATAAAATGCCAAAATGACAAATGGAACTATACCAACTGCTCTTGGAATTCCACCACGGACATTTGGGAATAAATTGCCCAAATAGCCTCTTTTACCCAGAAATCGGAAAATGATATTTACAATACCAGTTCCGATTAAAGATAAAAGGAAAACAAAAATTAATGCTATAATTATCGATGTATACATAACAAATCACGATTCAATTTAACTATTAATAATTTATTGATTAAAATATATAAAATTAAGTTATTTGATATCTTAAAATAGCCGCCATACCACCAAGGCTTTCGAGCTGTTTTCCGCCTTCATGCTCGCTGCTTATAACCATCACATTACCTTTCATGTTTTCGACCATATCCATCAAATCGCCCATATTATCATCAGCAACCTTCACATCCAGGATTAAAAGTTCGCCGACAGCACCCATATTTATTGCATCTTTAACTTCTTTCATTCCGTATGCAATCTTTGATGAATTCCTGCCGATTTCTTCAAGAAGTCTGTTGATGGCACCCATTTCAATAGCCACCCTGTTTTCGGCTGTAAGTTTTTCAACAGTGCCTTTTTTTAGAACTTCAATGATTCCTACACGGCCCCCGGAACCTGTCGGTTCAATGACTGACATTTTTGCCAAGTCTTTATGTTTTTCCTTCAAATAATCATAGAAATCGCTTTTGACAAAACCGGGACCAGCAAGGACAATGTTTTGTATTGAATCAAATTTGACAACGGCCTCCACTACCTTTTCATAAAACTGGATAATGTTTTTCTGCCTGTTTTTATCGACTATTCTTTTTCCTGAAACGTTTCCCTTAATCGGACCGTAGTACTCTATTCCGAACTGCCTCATGAGTCCAAGTGTTGCGGTGTCATCTTCAAGAACGACAATTATCGCAGATAATTTTTTGGAAGCGTCAATTGCCTGGTTGAGGCGATTGATAGCCCATTTCGGCCACCTTTCCTTTTTGATGGTGATTGGAGTGTTAAGTTTAACTTCAAGAGTGTGGTGGGAACCAAGAGGTATCAAATCTTCAGGTCCTCTTGTAATTACCCCTGTCAGCCTCAGTTTACCAGTGAAAAGCTGAAAGCTTATGCTTTCTATATCCAGACCCAGGTAAAATGTTTTTTTAACTCCACGGTCACTTCTTAACTTATCTCCAGTGTTGTCCTGAATACGGCGTGTTGTCTTTGATGAGGCATTGTCTCCGACTTCCACAATGTGAGATAAATGCCATAAATCGTCCAGTGTTTCAGGAACTATTTCAATTAGTCCTTCCTTTGTATTTTGATTAATGATTTTCATACTTTCAAAAATAATATATTGTTACTCGTTAATGAAATTTACTCAACATATTAAAAATGTCCGAGACAATATTGCAATGATTCTTGAAAATTATACTCACTTAAAAATATTGTTTTCTTTTATAAAAATTGTATTCATCTCCAAATCAATTAAAACATTTTTAATGAAATTTAAATTTATAATTAAGTATTTATAGAAGGTTAAATATATATTCAAATGCGATTAGGGCATTTGAATTTTATGAAAAAATTCCATAAAATAAAGCCGTTACCATCAAAAAAAGTGATTTGAATGAGAATTTTAAAATACAATAAAAATTACAGACACAACAGCCGCCACAATATAAAAAAGATTAAAAATATAATTGAAAAAATCATGGCCGAAGATGCAGATCCGCAAACTCTCGATTTTCTGTTCAGATTCAATACAAGAAATTATCCGATAAGTGTTCATAAGGTATTGGAACTGCCGGGTGAGTTCAAAAATATAGAAGATACTGCCGTATTCATTTTTGACGAACCTGCCAAACAGGCAGATCATGTGGAAAAGATAATGCCTGATGGAAAGATGGTTAAAAGAGAATCCGTGTCTACAGTAGAGCAGCAGACCGGTAAGCTGTCCCCTTCTAAAGTCAATGACATTTACATATACTGCCTGTACTATACAATTCATCACAAAAGACCATGTTATGCAATAGTTGTAACTGATTATGACTATGGCAAAGATTATGAAGATTATGAAGTAGATGGATTTTCCTTTAGAATCTACTTTAGAACATTTAACCGAGAAAAAATATACGAAATGTTAAATAGATTAAAAAGAAAAGATTATAATAACGAGGAGTTATCTAATGAGGATTATTTTCGCTTAATATGCTGTTTAATTTTTGCAAAAAAAGAATTTGCGAAAGACATAATTGAGGAAATAGTCAAATTATTCGCAACAATTGAAAAAATAAGTTACAATCACCAAATCAATTTGCATCTGGCATTGAAAATGATGATTAAATTTAGGTTTGGTGATGATTTAAACAAAAAAGAGGAGTTGTTAATAATGATAACTAAAAGTGTACATGAGTCCCAGTACGAAAAAATCAATGGATACGAAGTTGAACAAAAAAGTTTAGAAGAACTAAAAAAAGATTTCGCACAACAGAAAATAGAACTGGAAACCAAATTAGAAAACATTAAAAATAAAAACATACAACAAGAAAACGAACTAAAAAACATTAAAAATAAAAACATACAACAAGAAAACGAAATTAAAAAATTAAAAAAAACACTAAAAAATAACGGCATTAAAATCTAAAACACACACCAACTAAACATAACCACATTAGAAAAAAAGACAATACAAAATCAAAGCATACAAAATCACAAAAGATGCGAAATCAAACATATAAAATGAATAAAATTTAAAGAACAACTTATAGAATCTTTTAAACTAACCCTTTCTCACCAATTGAATATCATTAACCAAAACCCTTGAAATTTAACCTATTGCCAAAAAAGATTGAATTAAATGTAACAATGCCTTGCTTAAATTAATCATTTCAATATATTTATACCTAAAAAAACAAATGTTATTCCATGAATGTTGGAATTATTGGAGGTAGTGACGGTTTAGGTAAAACCCTCATTTACTATTTTAGAGACGAATTTACAGTTTACATAAGTGGAAGAGATCATAAAAAGGGCAGATCAGTAGCTGACGAGTTAGGCGTCAATTATATTGAATCCAATGCAGGTCTGGCCAACATTAGCGACATATTGATAATATCAGTTCCAATCCAGCATACAAGCGATGTTATCCGTGAAGTTGCTCCTTTTATGAAAGACGGATCAGTGATGATTGATGTAACTTCCATCAAGGAGGAACCTTCCCGCACAATGAGAGAAGTTTTGCCTGAAACAATTGAATACATTCCAACACACCCTGTTTTCGGCCCAAGAACCACCGAACTTGACAATCAGGTTATTGTCATTACTGCAGATAAAAAAGGCAAATGGTATGACAGAGTTTACAAGTATCTGGCAAGCAAAAACATGAGGATTATTGAAACCACACCTGAAAAGCATGATTTCATGATGAGTATTGTCCAGGTTCTTACCCATTTCTCATTTATTTCTACAGCATATGCATTTGAAAAGCTGAAGGTAGACATCAGTGAAACCGAAGATTATGAAAGTCCAATTTATAATCTGATGATTGATGTGATTGCACGTATTGTTGCGCAGAATCCTTATCTGACATACAACATCCAGTCCATGAACAGCAATGGTCCGAATATAAGAAACACCTTTGCAGATGCAGTTCTGGAACTTAGGGACGTCATCAATAATGCGGATGAAGACGAATTTGTTAAAATAGCCATTAAAGCTACAAAGAATATGGGCGACATTAAAAATGCATTGGGTAGAAGTGACAAGGCAATTTCCGCTTTAAGTCATGAGTACAGCCTATTACATAAATCTGTCGGCAAGGAAGTTGGTTTAAAACATATTTACTCCGGAAGGATTCATGTCGGCATTCTTGAAAGTGTTGACGGCAAAACTGCAGTTTTAAAATCCGGAAACAAAACCAAAAACCTGCGCATTGCAAATATTGATGTTTTAAGTGAAGATGAACTGCATGAGTGGAAACTCAATAATGTTAAACATGAAATCCAATCAATCAGCTGCGTATTTTCTAAAAACGTGAATGTCAATGTTATTGAAAATACAGTATTGAATATGAGCAATATCATTGATATCCACCTGATTGACGCTTATAACGGTCCACAGATTGATGAAAATTCAATCAGTCTGACTTTTGAAGTTGAAGCATTGTCAAAAAGTGACATTGAAAATGTGAAAAAACTATTCACAGGTTTTGGCGGAAATATAAGATAAGTTGTTTCAATCAAAGCGAACAAATATTAAACTGTCTAAAAGTAACTAAATTTTCAATTGAGTTATAGCAGTTTAATTTTTACTTTTTTTAAAAATAGATAAATTTAATTCAAATTCAAAGTCATAATATAATTTATATTATTTTATAAGTAAAATAAATAATTCTAAACTTGTTTTTAAAAATCTTCCAAACCGAAACATTTATATAGTAAGACCTACACAGATATCTTTGTCAATAAAGTTACAAAAAGTAACAAAAAGATTTTGACGCATTACATTTATTTACATTACAGCCAAATTAAGGAGATGATAATATGGCAGAAAATGAAATCACACTAAAAGTTGCAGAAGCAATTTCGCAAAAAGACGTTGGTCAGGGAGTAGCCAGACTTGATCCAAACGTTATGGATGATTTAAACATCCGTGAAAGAGAATTGATCGAAATTGTTGGAGACAAGAAAACTGCAGCTATCGCTCTTCCTTCCCAAACCGATATCGGCCTTGGAGTAATAAGAATTGACGGATTAGTACGTAAAAATTCAGGAGCAACTATCGGTGGAGAAGTCACAATCAAAAAAACTAAAGCAACTGAAGCTAAAAAAGTTGTTTTAGCACCAATTGAACATAACATCCGTGTACAGGGAGATGTGCGCGGTTTATTTGCCGGAAAAGTAATGGTTCAGGGAGACATCATCGGATCACAGATTAGAGCACCAAGACCAAGAATGGGCTTTAACAGCATTTTCGATGACCTGATGGACTATACCCCGGCCATGAAAGAAATCAAATTTGCAGTAATATCAACAAATCCAAAAGACATTGTAATTGTCGGTCCGAATACTGAAGTGCAGCTGCATGAAGCTCCGGTGGACGTAAGCAAAGTCGAAGGTGTCGGAAACCTTGTTGATGTAAGCTATGAAGACATCGGCGGTTTAAAAGAAGAAGTTAAAAAAGTAAGGGAAATGATTGAAATTCCTTTAAAAAGACCTGAACTCTTCGAGAAATTAGGAATTGCACCACCAAAAGGAGTATTGATGCACGGACCTCCAGGTACCGGAAAAACATTACTTGCTAAAGCTGTAGCAAGTGAAAGTGATGCCCATTTCATTGCAATAAACGGGCCTGAAATCATGAGCAAATATGTCGGCGGATCTGAAGAGAACCTGAGAGAATACTTCGAAGAAGCTGAGGAAAACTCACCTTCAATCATATTTATCGATGAACTGGATGCAATTGCACCTAAAAGGGAAGAAACCAATGGTGAAGTTGAAAGAAGAACCGTTGCTCAACTTTTAACTTTAATGGATGGTTTAAAATCCCGTGGCCAAGTTGTAGTAATCGGTGCAACCAACAGACCGGATTCACTTGATCCCGCACTTAGAAGACCTGGAAGATTCGACCGTGAAATAGAAATCGGAGTTCCAGACACTGACGAGAGAAAAGAAGTGCTTGAAATTCACACAAGAAACATGCCTCTTGCAGATGACGTTGATTTGGATAAAATCGCAAATACCACCCACGGTTTTGTAGGAGCAGATCTTGAGTCATTATGTAAAGAAGCGGCAATGAGAGTAGTAAGAAGAATACTGCCTGAAATCCAAAACGACGAAGAGATTCCAAAAGAAGTAATGGAAAAAATCGTTGTAACAGGCGATGACTTTAAAAATGCACAAAAAGAAATTCAGCCTTCCGCACTAAGGGAAGTACTGGTACAGATTCCGGACATCAAATGGGATGACATCGGCGGTCTTGAAGACGTTAAACAGGAACTTAAAGAAGCTGTTGAATGGCCTTTAAAACATCCTGAAACCTTCCAACACATGGGAATCAGACCTCCAAAAGGAACCCTCCTTTACGGAATTCCAGGAACAGGTAAAACCCTTCTTGCAAAAGCAGTGGCAAGCGAAAGTGAAGCAAACTTCATTTCAGTAAAAGGTCCAGAACTTCTATCCAAATGGGTAGGAGAATCCGAAAAAGGTGTTCGTGAAGTATTCAGAAAAGCAAAACAGGCTGCACCTACAGTGATCTTTTTCGATGAAATAGATGCGATTGCCGGTGCCCGTAGCGGAAATGACACTGACAGTGGCGTTACAAAAAGAGTCGTTAACCAATTATTAACCGAAATGGACGGTCTTGAAGAACTTCAGGATGTTGCAATCATTGCAGCAACCAACAGACCTGACATTTTAGATGCAGGCCTTATGAGACCTGGAAGATTCGACAGACACATACAGGTTAAAGAACCTGATGAAGAAGCAAGACTTGCAATCTTTAAAGTACATACAAAAGACATGCCTTTAAAAGACGATGTAGACCTCGAAAAATTAGCTAAAAATACAGAGGGATATGTCGGAGCAGACATTGAATCAGTATGCAGAGAAGCCGCCATGTTAACTTTAAGAAATGATCTTGAAGCAAAAGAAATCCCATATAAATACTTTAAAGAAGCAATCGAAAAAGTGAAGCCAGGGCACAAAGGCGAAGATGAACAGCTAGTTCAATATATGTAAAGGGAAGATTAAAAACTTCCCTTCCCTCCCATTTATTGATTTCTAACCATATTTATTCGGGAAAGATACAGAAATCTTTCCCAAACCTCCATTATATTTACTAATTCTCTACCAATTGGGAAGATATGGAAATCTTCCCAAACCTCTTATTGATATCATTACCATAGAATTTAACGAAGCAAATATTGTCATGATTACATATAATTGTTCTAAGCGTGTAAAATTGTATTGTTTTGAATAAATTATCATTTTAACTAAAATGAAAAACTATATAAGCTTAGATTAATAATATGTATAATGTGGCAGGCTGAATGGATTTTTAATAGAAAATCCTAAAAGATTTTATACGAACTTAGTACATTATTGGTGAGAATATGATTGAATGTCTCCTAAATGGACCCATAATGCCTTCATCTGAAAGTGAAATTGTAAAAAATGATGAATTTCTATCAAAACTAGAAAAAAAACTTATTTCATTGAGTGAAAAATACGGTTTAGGTGAAGTGTTATTTATGGAAAAAAATCCTTTAAATATTGATTCATCAAGCTCTTTCTATATCCGGGCTCCTAAAGAATGGTCCAATAGAAAAATATTCGATATTTGGGATTTAATTTCAGACGAAGTGGATGATTTCGCAAGAAAAGAAGGTGTTGAAATATTAGATGAAATCTGCGGAGTCATTGTTACAGATCTATGCTGAGGTGGAAAAATGGTTCATGCATTTGTACCCCAGCATTTACTAGATTTCGCTGAATATCTTGAAAAATTGGAACTTTCAGATGAAAACTATGATTTGCAATGCAAACACAGAACAATTGTGAACCGTGCATATCTTTCAACATTTCTACATGCAAATGAATGGATAATTAACAATGGAAAATGCAATGATGTTCGGGATTATTCTAAAAACTCCGTCGGATATCATACTGCCATCCATATAGCATTAACAAAATTAAATAAAAGAAAAATTGCTAGGAAATACAAAGAATTCATTAATTTAAGAGTTAATGCAGATTACAATATTGTAACCATTATCACTCTCCAAGATGCTCAAAAAGCAATAGATTTAGCGAAAGAAATTTGCAGCGCATTGCAATGAAAACTATTTTTTTTAAAACACCGTTTCAAACTAAATACAATAATTATCACAACTAATTATTTTGCTATCTTCTCGGCAAAATCCTGCTTTCATGAACCATGAACTTGGTGAAATTTTGAGACTTATAGTCAATAAAGTCAAACCGATATCCGCTAACGCCCCATTTAGGATTATATCCAAAGACATTAATGTATTCGGCCAGATCATTTCTCTCATTTTTTAATGCCCTAGTTACCTGATACAGTGCTTTGGTATCATCAATAGCTCTGTGGAAATTTACCTTTTCAATACCGTAATGTTCTACAGCATCAATCAGCTTGTGAGGATATTCCTTTCTGTCCTTAACAACTGTCAGTGTATCAAGCCAGTCCATATTTTTTACAATACTGTCAGCTTCATCGGGAAAATGCCTTTTAAGCAGATAATAGATAAAAGACAAATCAAACTGACAGTTATGAGCAATCATCAGTGTTCCGGGAGTCAGATTATCCTTCAAATCCTGAGCAATAATGCCTTCATCATAACCGTATTGGGCCAAATCATCATCTGTAATGCCGGTTATTTCAGTTATCTTTTTGTCCAAAGGCTCGCCGATATCGACAAATTTATCGTACTCATCAATGAGATTGCCGTCTTCAAATATAAGCATTGCCAACTCAATTATCCTGCAGCTGGAACATTGTAAACCGGTTGTTTCTGTATCAAAATATATTACTTTAATCTTATCACCTTACAATAGTTTATTTGGAGCGTCATCCTTGTTTCTTGGATACTCATTAGTTGTTAAAGGCTTATTAATTTTTTTTAAACGATTGTCCAGAAATCTCCTTCCGTCTTCACTGGCGCAGAATATCGGCACTTTAAGTCCATAATAATAAGGCTTGTGCTCATCTGCATAATCGCTTACTTCTTTTGATGCGCATGCTGTAACGATATCTCCGTTTTCAAACATCATCTGAGCCTCTTGGGCTGTTGCGCCGGTAGTGTGCGCAATGAATATGTAGACGTTAACGTCATCATCTACAGGATACTGGCGAAGTTCTTCTATCATAGGTGAAGGTATGACTGTTATTGCAATGTTTTTATATCCTTTTTCAATTGCGATTTTAAGTCCTTCAAGCTGGTTGAGCTCAGCAGTTTGAGGATCTAATACAATGCTGTCTTTTTCTTCAAGTTTTTCAATGACTTCCCGAATCGGTGTTGTGCTTACAAGACCGGATACTCTTCCGCCAACTCCCTGCACTACACGGGGATTTGTCATGATTACGGTTCCGGCACCGTCGCATGCTCCGACAACACAGTCAATACTTCCGTTTTCCATGTTTGTTTTAAGGATTTCTGAAATTCCCACAGTCACCAGATCATCCATTTCAATAACCCTTTCAGGTGTGCACATTCCAAAATCCTTGATTCTGAAATTGATGTTTTTGCGGATGAATTCCTCGTTGAGCTCATCTACCTTATGCATTGCATGAAACATCGGACAGTATTTCATCTCAGATGATCCCACTTCTGTAATTTCTCCGTTTTCAATAACTACCCTAACTTTTCCTAAAGTTTCAATTACATGTTTATCTTCGACCATATAACCACCAGTATGTAATTGTATTGACCTGAAAATATAAAAAAATATTCACCTGATTGAATTTAAACAAATTCTATATATCAAGAAGATTAAAGTTATTAATGATTACATTATAATGAGGGATAAATTTGACTCAGAAAAGTGAAGCGCAAAAGGGCAACATCACTCCTGAAATGGAATATGTTGCAGAATATGAAAATATTGATGTTAATAAGCTGGTCAGACTGATTGACAAGGGACTGGTTGTAATACCTAAAAACGTTAACGGTCATTCAAAACCTTGCGGTATCGGAGAAGGCCTTAAGACCAAAATCAATGCAAACATAGGTTCATCCTCTAAAATCGATGATATCGACCTTGAAATCAACAAGGCGAAACTTGCACAGGAATACGGTGCAGATGCACTTATGGACCTTTCAACAGGTTCTGATTTGAAACTTTTCAGAAAGAAAATCATGGAAGCGGTGGACATATGCATAGGTACCGTACCTATTTATGAAGCGGGAGTCGTTACTCTTTCCAAAAACAAAGAAATTATTGATATGGACCCTGACGATATCTTTAAGGCCATAGAAAATCAGGCAAAAGAAGGAGTGGACTTCATGACACTTCACTGCGGAATTACCAAAGATCTTGTTCAAAAGCTTAAAAACGCAAACAGGATGATGGGAATTGTAAGCCGTGGAGGAACATTCATGGCCTCATGGATTAACCACAACGACATGGAAAACCCGTTGTATGAAAATTATGATTATCTTCTGGAATTATCCTACGAATACGACATTACCTTATCACTGGGTGATGGTTTAAGACCGGGATGCCTGGCAGATGCAAGCGATATCCCTCAAATTCAAGAACTTGTAAATCTGGGAACTCTGGTTAAAAGAGCCCAGGACGCTAATGTCCAGGTAATGGTTGAAGGTCCGGGACACATGCCGTTAAACCAGATTAAGGCAAATATGGAAATTCAAAAGACAATTTGTCACGGCGCTCCGTTTTATGTTTTAGGACCTCTCGTAACAGATATCGCACCGGGATATGACCACATTACAGGAGCTATCGGAGGAGCGATTGCAGCATCATCCGGAGCAAACTTCTTATGTTACGTAACACCTGCCGAACACCTGTCACTTCCAAGCCTTGAAGACGTCAAGGAAGGAGTAATTGCATCAAAGATTGCTGCTGAAGCGGCTGATGTTGCAAAAGGACTCGATTCAGCATGGGACCGTGAACGTGCAATGGCAAAAGCCAGAAAGGAATTTAACTGGGAAGAACAGTTCGACCTTGCACTAGACAAATCAAAGCCTAGAACCTACCGTGACAAATGCGAACTTGACGATGATGAAATGTGTGCAATGTGCGGAGAATACTGTGCAGTTAAAATAGCTAAAGGAGACTTCTAATGAAATATCAGGAACTGGTTGACGTCTACTCCGCACTTGAAGCCACTACAAAAAGACTTGAAAAAACCGACATTATTGCAGAGTATCTCAAAAAACTGGATTCAGACACTATAGAAAAGGTAGGCCTTCTGATTTTGGGAGTTGTCTTTCCTGCATGGAGCTCAGAAGAAATCGGAATAGGTGGAAAACTGGTTGAAAGGGCAGTTGCTGAAGCTGTCGGGACAACACAGGCCGCTGTGGAAGATGCAGTTCGTGATGAAGGAGACATAGGTCTTGCATGCATAAAATTATATGCCAAAAAATCCCAGATGACATTCTTTTCACAGCCTTTAACAATCGATTTTGTTTTCAACAGCCTCAGAAAACTCTCACAAATTAGCGGTTCAAGGTCAACCAACCGTAAAATTGCAGTTATTTTAGAATTGCTGAGCCAGGCTAGTGCTACTGAGGCCAAATACCTGACCCGTACAATTACAGAAGAGCTGAGAATCGGTGTGGGCGACGGTGTTGTTCGTGACGCAATAGCTCAGGCTTTCGATATTGACAAGGCAGTTGTTGAAAGAGCCCAGATGCTTACAAATGATTTTTCAGTTGTTGCACGTACCGCAAAAGAGGAAGGTGCAGCAGGACTTGAAAAACTTAACCTTACACCTGGAACACCTGTCAAACCTATGCTTGCCCAGCTTGCACCGCCACTGGATGAAATCATCCCGGAAATGGGCTGTGCAATTTGTGAGACAAAATATGACGGAATCAGGCTCCAGGTTCACAGAAACGGTGATGAAATCAAAATATTCACACGCAGGCTTGAAAACATTACCCATGCACTTCCCGAAATTGTTGAGCTTTTCAACGAGCACATGCCTCATGAAGACTTTATCGTGGAAGGAGAAGTGATAGCTACCCGCAACGGCAAGCCTCTGCCTTTCCAGAATGTTCTGCACCGTGTGAGAAGAAAGCACAATGTAGAGGAAGCTATGGAAAATGTGCCTCTTAAAGTCTTTTTGTTTGACGTGCTCTACTATAAGGTTCCGATGATTGACGAAGAGTTATTTAACAGAAGACAAACCCTTGAAGAGATTGTTGATACATCAGTTGATGAGATGAACCTCTCTACAATGAAAGTCGGAAAGCCTGACAATATCGAGGAGCTTCAGGAACTCTTTGAAAGTTCAATCGACGGTGGCCATGAAGGAATCATGATTAAGGACTGCAGTGCACCATACATTCCGGGTTTGAGAGGTAAAAAAATGCTCAAGTACAAGGCAGAACCTGAAACACTAGACATGGTTGTAATTGGTGGAACCTACGGAATCGGTAAAAGAGGAGATTTTGTCGGATCTTATCTTGTTGCACTCAGAGATGAAAATGATGACTTTAAAAGCGTTGCATATGCTGCAACAGGCCTTGACGATGCAACCCTGGAGTATCTCACCGGAAAAATGAAAGAGCTTGAAATTTCAACAAAAGGCCGTGAAATTAAAGTTGAACCGAAAATCGTTCTTGAAATTGCATTTTCAGAAATTGTTGAGTCTCCGGAATATGAAACTGGTTATTCCCTGAGATTCCCGGTCGTTAAAAATATCAGAAAAGATAAAAGTCCGATGGACGCTGACACAGTTGAAAGACTTCTTTCAATGTATAACACCGGAAACTAAATTTCAGGAAGGCCTTTAACTTTAACTATAACAAAACGGGTTAGAGGATAGACAATAATCTCGTAAACTGTCTTAAACAGTGCCTGTGCTATAATCATCACTATCAATGCTTCGCCAGGCATTGTTCCTAAAAACCCTATTGTAATGAATATAATAGCATCCAGCCCTTCACCGAATAGTGTTGAGACAATGCATCTTAAAAAGAGCTTATCATCATCCCATTTCTTTAATATAACCATTACTTTTGCATTTACAAGTGAACCTACAAGATATGCTGCAAAACTGGCTAAAAGAAGTCTTGGAGTATTTCCCAGAACTGCATTGAAAGCCTCGGAGTTTTCAAAAAATACAGGTGCAGGAAGCATTATTGTTACAGTATAACATATTACTGCAACAAGATTCATTAAAAAACCTAAAAGTATGACGTTTCTTGCCTTTTTATAGCCGTAGACTTCAGCCAGCACGTCATTTACAATATAAATTACCGGAAATATAATTACTCCACAGGGCAGCGTCAGAGAGAAAAAGTCAAAAGTTTTGCCTGCAATGATATTTGACACTATAAGTGATGCAGTAAAAACACCGGTTAAAAGCGCATACAATTCTGTTTTAGTAAGGTTAAGTTCCATAGTTATATTATATTGCTAAACATAGATAAATTTTACAAGTTGAAATCCTATCAGCTATTTTTAATATGAAAAACAATGAAAATGTATGGAAATTACGGACGACAAATTATTAAGAATAGCTTTGATAACTTCTCTTATCGGAATAATAGGCATGCTCATCTTTACTCCGAGCATTGAAGTTAAAAAAGTTAAAATAGAAGACATAAACCGTGGAATGATAGATGAAGAGGTAAGCATCGACTGCGTCGTTACAGATATCGGCCAGTCGGCTTCAAAAAGCAGTTACTTTCTAACAATCAATGACGGGACAGGGCAGATGCAGCTGATTATTTTTGAAAGTCAGGCATCAGAGCTTCAAACGAAAAGTCTCAGCATTGAGGACTTTAAAAATAAGAAGGTAACGGTTACAGGAAAAATTACAGAGTATAAGTCCAATCTGGAGCTGATTTTATCCAGCGGAGACAGTCTGAGAATAATTGCCTAACAATTACATATTTATTTATTAAAAACAAAAAAGTAATCATTAATAAAATGTATAGGAATTAAATAACATGTCTGATAAAAAACGATTATTTGGTACTTTTGGAGTTAGAAGAACTGCAAATGACGTATTAACTCCTGAATTTGCATCAAGGCTTGCAGCCTGTTACGGTACACAAATCAAAGGAACCGTAGCTGTTGGAGGAGACCCAAGAACATCAACTCCAATGCTTAAAGAAGCTGTAAAAGCCGGACTCTTGTCAAGCGGATGTGATGTCGTGGATTTAGGAATATTACCGACACCAGGAGTCCAGTATGCTGTGCGCAAATATTATGATGGTGGAGTAATGATTACCGCTTCACACAACCCTCCGCAATATAACGGTCTTAAATTTTTGGATGAATTCGGTATCGGAATACCTGACGAAATGGACATTGCAATCGAAAAGTTATACTTCGATGAAGAACCTGACAGAGTTCCATTCAACGAAATCGGACAAATCTACCACAATGACAAAATCATTGACGAATATGTGGATGAAGCAATTTCCAAAGTGGACGCTGAAGCCATCAGAAACGCCAAGCTGAAAGTTGTTGTGGACTGCGGATCCGGAGCAGGATGTCTGACTGCACCTTACCTGATTAGAAAACTCGGATGTGAAGTTACAACATTGAACGCACAGGTGGACGGATTTTTCCCTGGCCGTGATCCTGAACCAATTGAGGAAAACCTTCAGGAATTAATCAGCGTTGTAAAAGAGCTGGGTGCAGATATCGGTCTTGCACACGACGGAGATGCTGACAGGACAATCTGTATTGACGAGAAAGGTAATTTCGTTTTAGGAGACAAAACATTCAGCCTTGTTGAAAAACAGATGCTTAAGGAAAACAACGGAGGAACAATCGTAACTACAGTTGCAACTTCCCAGGCAATTTATGACATTGCAGATGAATATAACGGTAAAGTAATAGCTACTGCTGTTGGAGATTTGCTTGTTGCACGTAAACTCAAGGATGAAGATGGTTTATTCGGTGGAGAAGAAAACGGAGGTTTGATTTTCCCTGATTTCGTATACGGAAGAGATGCAGTAATGACTGTTGCCAAAATCCTTGAAACCGTTGCAAAAGAGAAAAAACCATTATCTGAGTTAGTAGCTGAACTTCCTGTTTATTATGCAAGCAAAATGAAAATCGAATGTCCGGACGATGAAAAAGAGTTTGTAATGAACAGTATTGCTGAAGAAATTAAAACCACTACAGATTTCGAACTGGACTTAACAGACGGTGTTAAAATTCTAAAAGAAGATGGTTGGGTAATTATCAGACCATCCGGAACAGAACCAATATTCAGATGCTTTGCCGAGTCCGACTCACAGGATAAAGCTGATGAAATGACTGACTGGGGAATCGGCCTTATCAAAAAATACAAAAAATAGAAATCTCCCCGCATTTTAGTTTTGATTATATTGATTTCAGATATAATTAAAACTAATCTTAACCTTAAAACTATCACTTAAATTAATACTATTTTTAAAATAAAAAAAGTTAATAAAAAAATAATTGGAATTGATGTGTGGCATCTACATGAACTTGACTAAAAGTTTTCCAAACACTCTTCTTTCAGGAAAAATGCATCCTCATTGTCAGGATTTCTTAAAAGCACCTTATTGAAACTGTCGACAGCCTCTTCGAATTTGCCAAGTTCCATTAAAACAACACCTTTGTTCAGCAAAAAGTCAATATTGTACTGTTCCAAAGATATTGCTTTATTAAAACATTCCAATGCTTCATCAAATTTACCTAAATCAATATATGCATTGCCCATCCTGTTTATTGCACTTGCATCCATTTCAGTATCATCCAGACAGACCTCAACTGCCTTGTCAAAAGACTGGATAGCTTCCTCCAGTTTGCCCATATCAGTCAGGAGGTTTCCTCTTGCATTCCACACTTCAGGATTTTCACCGTCAATGACAATCAGCTTGTCGTAAATTCTAAGGGCTGCATCATATCTTCCAAGCATTTCAAGTATAAATCCTCTCCAGTACAGGACAATAGGGCTGCTTGGACGGTAATTATAAGCAATTGTGCTTGCCTTGTATGCTTCTTCAATTCTGCCGGCATTTAAAAGTGCAATAGCTTTGTTGTTGAGGATGTATTCGTTGTCAGGCTCGAATTCCAATGCCTTATCATAACAGTTTATAGCTTCATCGAATTTGCCCAGCCTTGAAAGGTTATCCCCCTGTTTGTTTAAAAGATAAACATCATCAGGGTCCAGGCGCAGAGCAGCCTCATAACACATTGTAGACTTGTCGAACTTACCGCTGTCAAAAAGAATATCAGCCCTTTTGGTAATCATTGCCTTTTCATCTATCTTGTCACCCTTCCATTCATTTATGTCGAGTTTTTTAAAATAGATTATCTGGAACTTATCGGAATCGTCAATCTGGCCGCCATACATTTTCTTGAATTCCCTCAGCATGTCATAAGAGTCTTCAAAACCTTCTTTTCGGGCCAGCTCATCATTGTCTTTAATGTCTTCAAAAGAGATATCCTCAACATCAGTAACAAGAGCTTCAAATATCTTCATTTTTTCTTTTGAAACAAGATTCCAATAACAGTAAAGCCTGTCACCAACCTTAAGCGGAGTTTTCCATGCTTTACGAATAGTTCTGGTTTTCTTACCAGTGATTACATCAATATCATTACTTGAAAATGATAAAATAGGCATATAAACTCCTCCTTAAATTATTCAATGACCTGTTCTCCGAATTCTGCAGACTTGACTTTTACCTGACCTTTAAAATAGGGTTTGATTTCACGGGCCAAATCAGCCAGATCATGGGGATTTGGAACTTCAACTTTTTCCAAAGCAGGGTCAAGTACATTCTTATTTCTAAATTGCTGTATTGTATAAATATCCGCTTCGAGTTCATCAACTAAATTTATAATATCTTTTTTTGTATGTAATGTCGGGACATATGTTGTTCTAGCTTCAAGATGAACGTTTTTATCGGCATTGATAAGTTCCATTGATTTTTTAACCTGAAAACCAATATTCGAACCTGTAATTTTTCTATATTTTGAAAATGTAGTTTTTACGTCTAGTGAAACAAAATCCAAAAGATTTAAATCCAGAAGTTTTTTGATTTTTTCCGGATAGATGCCGCTTGTATCCAGTTTGGTTTTAAGACCAATTTTGCGGACATATGTGAAAATTTCTATAAGGGCATCAAGCTGAAGCAGCGGTTCGCCACCGGAGATGACAACAGCATCCAAAAAATCGGCTGAAGAATCAATTTCCTGTTTTACTTCTTCAAATGTTTTTTCAGTTGTATCCTCCAAAAGTTCCACATTGTGGCAGTATCTGCATGTTAAAGGGCATCCGGACATGAAAATAACCAGGGACATATTTCCATGAAACTCTACAGAAGATATTACAGATCCTCCTACATACATTAGTTTAAAACCTCTTTCATTATTTTTATGAATTTTTCATCCTCATCCAAAGTACAGATGCTTATTCTAATCCAATATTCGTCAAGACCCTTAAAGGAAGTGCAGTCCCTTACGATTATTCCTCTTTTCATAAGTTCCCTTGCCAGTTCGGCTGCTGTAAAGCCTGTGTCTTTTATGCCTATCAGCATGAAATTGGATTTGGATGGGAAAACATTAAGTGAATCTATTTTTGAAAGCTCATCATAGAGATATTGTCTGGATTCGATTCCCTTTTCAATTGAATCTTTAATGTAGTCCTTATCTCTGAAGGTATTTAGAGCTGCAACAAAGGAAAGTCTTGTAAGTGAAAATACAGGTTTTATCCTGTGCATATACTCTATAATTTCAGCGCATGCAAGACCGTAACCGATTCTCATTCCTGCAAGACCCAGCACTTTAGACATTGTACGGATAATGAATATGTTGTCAAATTCATTGATTAAATCCTTGTTTGTGGTCCCGGAGTATTCAAAGTAAGCCTCATCAACTACAATCAGTATTTCAGAATTTTTGGAAGCGATTTTTCTTAAAACTTCAGTAGGAATCAGTGTTCCTGTAGGATTGTTGGGGCTGCATAAAAAAATCATTTTTGTCTTTTCTGTTATGCAGTCAAATATTGAGTCAACGTCAAGTTCGTTTTTATCCAAATCCCACTTTGCATATACAGGATGTGCCCCGTACTGCTGAAGCAGGTATTCATAGTACATGTAAGACGGCAGAGGCACAATAAACTCGTCGCCTTCATCGATGAATGTCTTTGCCAAAACATCAATGATTTCATCAGCACCGTCCCCTCCTATGATGACCTGATTGTCTTCAACACCGCTGTAAAGAGCCATTTCATGAACAAGCTCCTTAAGCTGGGATTCAGGGTATCTGTTGATTGATTTTATTTCGTTTCTGATAGCTTCCATAGCTTTCGGGGAAGGACCCCACGGATTTTCATTGGAACCCAATTTAATAATTTCATCCTTATTCAGTCCGAATTCCTCAGCAATCTCATCCTGAGACCTTCCTGGAACATATGAATCCATTTCATCTACGATTTTTCTTGCTTTCATTAATAATCTTCCTTATATTGTTTGGAAAGTTTTACATAATTGTCAGCGTTGTTTTGAATTGATTGTATCTGCTCGTCTGAGAGCTCTTTAACCGCTCTTGCGGGAACCCCTAAAATCAGGGACCCCTCAGGAAATTCCTTTCCTTCACTTACAACCGCACCGGCGCCGACAATAGAATTTTTTGAAATGTGTGCACCGTTTAAAACTGTTGCGTTCATTCCAATCAGCACGTTATCATCCAGTTTGCATCCGTGTACAACTGCACCGTGGCCGACAGAAACATTTTCGCCAATTTCCACCGGAAATCCTTTAGTACAGTGAATAACACAGTTGTCCTGAACATTGGACCTGCTGCCGATTGTTATTGAATCGGTGTCTCCTCTTAAAACGGCTCCATGCCATATTGAGACATCACTACCTAATTCAACATCACCAATTACCTGTGCACCGGGGCATATTACAATAGAGTCTTTATTATTTTCCATAATATCGCCAATTTATTCTTTTTTCTTATTTTTGTCTTGAATTATATGATTTTGTTTTACCAATACTCTTGTATCGGAGGGTACATCATCATACAGCAAAACCCCAGAACCGATAGTGGAATTGTGGCCCACTTTAACACCCGGTGAAAAACTGGAGTTGATTCCTGTCTTTACGGAATCTCCAATAATTGATCCGAGCTTACGCCTTCCGCTATCAATCATAGCATCTTTGATTTTGGTTTTGACAGGTTTGTTGTCAAAACGAAGGTTTGCAATGTTAGTTCCTGCAGCTATATTGCAGTTTGAACCTATAACGGAGTCTCCAACATAACTTAGGTGACTGACATTAGTATTTTCCATGACAATTGAATTTTTGATTTCAACTGCATTTCCAACGTGAACGTGATCGCCGAAGTAGGAATTGCCCCTGATATAGGAATTAGGCCCTATATCACAGTTTTTACCAATATAAACGTTTCCTTCAATGTAAACTCCGGCCCTGATAATACTTCCTTCATCCAAAAAGACTTCTCCGTGAATATGGGCGCCTTCTTCAATTGTTCCTTTTATTTCTGTTTTAAGATTGCCAATGAGCTCTTCATTGACTTCAATAAGCTCCCATGGACGACCCACATCAATCCAGTCCTTGTTGGTTTTATGTCCGATTACCTTTTTGCCGTCTTCAATCTGGAGAGTTACTGAATCTGTGATTTCATATTCTCCACGTTCTGAAATTTCTGTTTTTGCGATTTTTTCGAAAATGTCCTTGTTGAATATGTAAATTCCCGCATTGACAAGATTGCTTGGAGCTTCCTCTTTTTTAGGCTTTTCCACAATTTTTTTGATGTTTCCTTCTTCGATTTCGACAACACCAAATGCTGAAGGGTCTTCCACTTCAGTTAAAACCATCAGAGTATCAGGTTTCATGTAATTGTATTTTTTTATAATCTCGTTTATGATTTCATTATCAAGAATAATATCTCCGTTGAGAACTACCAGACTGTCTTCAATGAAATTTTCACCATATGAAATAGCGTTTGCAGTTCCAAGGAAATCCTTTTGAGTTTCGTAAGTAATATTAACTCCGAATTCACTGCCGTCACCGAAATAATCCCTGACCATTTCCTCCTTATAACGTACAATTAACAGTATATCTTTAATTCCATTGTCCCTTAAGGATTCTATGTTATATTGAATAATCGGTTTTCCGGCAACAGGCAACATGGTTTTAGGCTTTGTCAGTGTTAGCGGCCTCATTCTGGAACCTTCGCCTGCACTTAATATAATCGCTTTCATTTTCTATCCCCATAAAAATTATATAATAATATTATATGTTTAACTCTTTACCTATAAATTAATTTTTCTAAATTAAATAACTAATTTTAAATAATAGTTGGTATATAGTAGAATTATATTAGCTATGCTAATAGCAAAACACAAAAAGGAGATAATAAAATGACTGTATATGTTTGTTTACACTGTGAATACAGATTTGATACTGAAAAAGGCGACCCTGCATACAACATTCCTGCTGGAAAAACTCCTGCAGACATGCCAGATGACTGGGTTTGCCCAGAATGCGCAGCTTTAGGTATTGACGCATTTATCGCAGAAGAAGAATAAAATCTCTTCTTCTAATTACTTTTTTTATTTTTAAATAATTATTTTGTTTATTTTTTCCTGTTTTCATTGAATTTCTAAACTCAGTTGATTCTTTCATATAGAAAAATTCAAATTTCATACATGAATATTAAATAAAATTAAACTAAATTTTGTAAAGTAAATATAATCTTCATATTTTTTATATAACAATTGACAAAAATATAATCATCAAAGATAGGAGATTATTATGAAATTTTATAAAAAAAGTATAATCCTTCTATGTTTATTGATGATTACAATGGGGGTTGTCTGTGCACAGGACATCACTGATACAGCACAGAACACTCTTGAAATAGATGACTCCCAGGCAGTACTTGCCAATTCAACATCTGCCACATACGATGATCTCTCAGAATTGGTTGAAAAGTCCGGCGATTCAATAAGCCTGGAAAGCGATTATAAGTACAATCAAGGAACAGATAAGGTAAAAAATATTTCAATTTACAAAAAGAACTTAACCATCAACGGTAATAACCATGCCATTGACGGGGACGGGAAAACAACTCTTTTTAAAATAGAAAAAGGTAATCTAGTTATAAAAAATACTGTTTTGAGAAACTTCAATGATACTGCAATCATACTTATAGACAGTACACTGACAACATTAAACGTTACTTTTGAAAACATTCAAGCTGCCGATTACGGTGCTGCAGTATACTGTACAGACGACAGTATGGTTACAAGTACCAATGACAGGTACATAGAAACCTACGCTCCAAACGGAGGTTCTGCAATATTCGGGTATGATTCCGTAATCAACATCAACAACGGAACTTTCCAAAACAAAAAGCCTATTTACTGGAGTCTGATTTATGGAGAAGACAGTGAAATAAATGTTTTTGAAACAGTATTTGCAAATATAAACTCAAAATATGCAACTACGATTTACAACACATACAATACCACAATCAAAAAGTCAAAATTCATAAATTTACATGCTGATGCAACTGCAGGTGCTATTGCCATTAAAAGTAACAATGCCCAGAACAAGACTTATATGAGAGTCTATGACTGTGAATTCGTAAACGTCAGCGCCGCCAAAAACGGTGGAGCAATATATTCCGACCTCAACGGAAACGGACTCAAACAATATATCGGTCTTTTGGACGTTATTAACTCCACATTCACCCAGTGCCGTGCTGATTTTGGAGGAGCAATTCTTCACCTTGGAAGAGCTGTAGAAATAATCAACTCCACTTTTACACAAAACATGGCAACTGAAGCTGGCGGAGCATTTTACAGTTCAAATGCAAATGTACTTATCAACGGAACCACATTTAAAGAAAATAAAGTCGACATCTACAACGGACTCGGCGGAGCATCATATTTTGACGCTGAAAAGATAGTCATCGACAAAACAACATTTGAAGACAATGTTGCAAGCAAAGGCGGAGGTATTTACAGCTTTTATACAGGACATACAATTGTCAATTCCGCATTTAAAAACAATGGAGAAGACATTCATACTTACTATGAGGACAATGGTTCCATAATAGAAGACTGCGGAGAGTTAAATTCCATTCTTAACGACAAAATGAACATTACAATAAGATACAACGGACTGCCAATCACATTGAATCCGCAACCAATCAAAGGATCTGCAAGCGATTCCTACTTCAATTTAAAAGACCAGGGATTAGTTACTCCAGTAAAAGATCAGGGTTCCATGGGTGCATGCTGGGCATTCGGTGCAGCAGGAGCATTTGAATCCGCATTTTTAATTGCAACCGGAAAAACCATTGATATTTCAGAAAATAATATTCAGGACTTAGGTTTAGTCTATTCACCTTACGGATGGATGGGCAATTATGAAGGTGGAAACTACCTCACTGCAACATCATACTTCGTAAGCTGGCTCGGTGCAGTAAACAGCGTTGACGACAGCTATGATGAACTTGGTAAAATCTCTTCAGTAAGCTACAGCGGAGATGCATATCGTGCAGTAGATGCTGTTTTTGTAAATATTAAAGATAGAGCTGCAGTTAAAGAAGCATTAACCAAATACGGAGCTTTAAACCTGTATGTATATGGTGCAAATTCAAAAGATAAATCATATAATCCTCAAACACATGCAGTCTACAATTCCAAATATAGCGGAAACCATTACGTGACACTGGTAGGATGGAACGATACATACTCAAAATATAATTTCGCAAATACCGCACCTGGCAACGGAGCATGGATTTGTAAAAACAGCTGGGGAACCAACTGGGGAGATGAAGGATACTTCTATATTTCCTATTATGACAAATCCCTGAATGCAGATGCAGTAGGATTCAAATTTGAAAATGTGAACTACTATGAAAAACTTTACCAAAACGAATTAGGCGGATACGACTCATTCAATAAAAAATTTGACACTTACGGACATGTCTTTACAAGCGAAGGAGGAGACATCCTTGCAGCTGTCGGAACATACTTCGAAAAGGCAAATACCCCATACAAAATATCAATTTACGTAAATGGTTTTATTAGCTACACCCAGGACGGCATTTCAAAACATGCCGGATATGAATGTATCAAACTGGATGATTATATTGCTGTAAACGACAATTCCACATTTGAAATTAGAATAAAATCCAGTTCAGCACCTATATTCCAATATTCAAGACTGCCTGCAGTCGAAGGTAAAAATTATGTAATAGACAGTGCTGGAAATTTCATTGACCCTGCAAAAGAAAATATAACCGTGCCTGTTAAAGCGTACACATTCAAAAACCCTCAAATCAGTGAAAACATCGTGAAATATTACACTACAAAAGAAACAATATTTACTGTGAACAATGTTTTAGAAACTGGCACTTTACCAATCAGTTTTGACGGTAAAAATATGACAATGGAAATTGTAAACAGCAGCGGAAGTGTTAACTTAGGTGTTTTAGATATAGGTCCGAATAAAGTGTATATAACATACAGAAACCAAACCTTTGCTAGCATAATCTATATCAAACCGACCATAGACTGTGAAGACATATACACCATAACAATTGCATACAATACCAAACTGACTCTGGATAACGTCAAATTCTATGACAGCAACGGAACTCCTCTTGAAAATGCAAGTGTTGTTGTCAAATTCAACAATGAGGTTATCCCGGATACCGTTACCGGCGTCAACGGAACAATGCCTATTGTTGTTAAAGCAGGAAACAAAATCGGAACCCACTATGTGGACTATCTTAACCCTACAAACAATGAGACTGCAAGAATAACCGTTAAAATCCTTTCAAGATTCAGCGGAAATTCCAATGTCAACATGTACTACTATGACGGACACAGTTATAAAGTCCGCATAAGAGGGGACAACGGTAACTTTGTTGGTAAAAATCAGCTTATAACCATCAAAATCGGCAGCAAGAAATTTAATGTCAAAACCGATGCAAACGGTTATGCGACTTTAAAAATACCTAAAACAATTACTCCTGGAAAATACACAGTTTCCGTTACAGTCATGAAACAGACCATTAAAAACACACTGACTGTAAAACAGGTCCTTAAAACCACAAAAACAGTTAAGGTTAAAAAATCAGCTAAAAAACTGACTTTAAAAGCAACTCTTAAAAAGGGCAGCACCGCTCTGAAATACAAAGTTGTAAAATTCAAAGTCAACGGTAAGACATACTCTGCAAAAACCAACAAAAAAGGTATTGCAACAGTTACCCTTAAAAAAGCTGCAATAAACAAGCTGAAAGTCAAAAAATACACCGTTAAAGTAAGTTACTTAAACGATGTTGTAAAATCAACACTTCAGGTTAGACGTTAGAGGATTAAATTCTCTAACAACCTTATTTTTTTTAAAAAAAAAGAGTTTTGAAGATAATTAATATCTTCATAAGTTTTCATTGATTATTTTTACGCACACATCCTTAATCTCTTCAGCCCTTTTACTGTCACGGGATTCCAGTGTGATTCTGATGTAGTCTTCTGTTCCGGAAGGTCTTACAAGCACCCAGCTGTCATCTTCAAATGTCATTCTTACCCCGTCGATTGAATTGATTTCTTTAATGTCATTGAATGCGTCTTTTAAAAGGTCTTCCATGTTTTCCATGACTTTAATTTTAGCTTCTTTTGAGCATGTTATCTTTTCACGGATGTTAGGATAAGATGGGATTTCTGAGAGAAGCTGTGAGAGTTTGCCTTTGTTTGATACAAGTTCAGCCATTCTAAGACCAGACAGTATTCCATCGGGACACATGCAAAAGTCAGGGTGCAGCCATGTTCCTGAAGGCTCTCCTCCGAATGCTGCGTTTTTCTCGATGATTACCTCAGCAACGTTAACATCTCCGACAGGAGTTCTGAATACTTCACCGTTAACTGATTCATCCATGCATAAACCTGCATCAACTGTTGTTACAACGTCACCGTCAAATTCTTTTGATATAAGTGCTAAAAGTGAGTCAAATGGAGATATATTACCATTTTCATCAACAGTAATCATTCTATCTGCGTCACCGTCATGAGCTATTCCGAGGTCTGCTCCAATAGCTACGACTGTTTTCATGAGTTTTTGAAGGTTGTCTGCATTCGGTTCAGGGTTTCTTCCCGGGAAAAATCCGTCAGGCTGTGAGTTTAGTGTGGTGACTTCACATCCTGCTTTTCTAAATACTAAAGGTGATATTTCACTTCCCGCTCCTGATGCGCAGTCGATTACAACTTTAAGGCCTTCTTTAATATCGACCATGTTTACCAGATCATCAATATACTGGCCTTTTATTTCCTCATTGACGCTTAGGGAACCTACTTTGTCCCAGGATACTGAAATGTATGATTTTTCAGCATATATTTTTTCTATTTCAGCTTCCTGAGCTGATGTATATGCCATTCCGTTCTTGTTCCATATTTTTATTCCGTTGTATGGGGACGGATTGTGTGAAGCGGTAAGCATTATTCCCGCATCGGCATCAAGTTTTTCGCAAGCGTAACCTACCAATGGTGTTGGAACCATTCCTATTTTAACTACATTGATTCCACTTTCCAAAAGTCCTGCGCAGATTGCCTGGTCAAGCATTTTGTTTGTAGTACGTGTATCATAACCTATTACGACAGTACCTTCATTTCCCAAATAAAATGCAAGGGATTTGCCTACGTTCAGTGCCAGTTCGCATGTTACTTCTGAGCCTACAAGTCCTCTGATTCCTGATGTACCGAATAGTTTTTTTGCTACCATAGCATCACCATTATGCCCCGAATTTGTGCGCATAATTCATTAAGTCCATCATGATGTTCATTACGTCTGATCCTCTGATTCTGTTAAGCCCTCCTTTTGCGCATGCTCTTTCTGAGAATTCTGTAACGTCATCAGTTCTTACTTCAGGACCTCTGATTAATACAGGCACAGGGTCTCCGGAGTGGTTTTTAACTGAAATAGGAGTTGAGTGGTCAGCTGTAAGGTAAATGTAAACGTCTTCAAGTTTGATAAGTTCACTCATGACAACTTCATCGACTTTTTCTATGAATTCCTTTTTCTCCATTGTCTGGCCGTCGTGGCCTGCTTCATCGGCTCCATCGATGTTTATAAGGAAAAAGTCATGGTCTGAGTTTTTGACCTGGTCGATGATTGTATCACGGATGTTGTCAAGGTTTGTGTCGATTCCGCCTGTAACGTCTTCCATTTCAATAATGTCCATTCCTGCGAATCTTCCGATACCCATAATAAGACCAGTTTCTGCAATACATGCTGAGTTGACTTCATATTTGTCGTTGAGTGATTCAACAACAGGCACTTCACCTGCTCCACGAGGAATGACAATGTTTGCAGGAGGAAGTCCTTCTTCAATTCTTTTCAAGTTGACAGGATGGTCTTTGGACATTTCATAGGTTTTTACAACAAGTTTGTTTAATATATCAGCAGTTTTTGCGGCTTCAGGTGTGTCGTCCAAAGCTTTGACTTGTTTAGGTTTGTTTCCTTCAACTTTAGGATCTGCATCACTTACTTTTCCTGAAAGGCCTTCGCCTCTTAAAACCAGAACTGCCCTGTGACCGGTGGATTCTTTAAAGATTATTTTAACGTCAGGATAGTCTTCAAGAACCATTGTGTTTAAAACGTCAACAATATCTTTGGTTCCTTCTTTGATTCTTCCAGCACGTCTGTCTGTAACAATTAAATCATCATCAACTGTTGAAAAATTGCATCTGAATGCAATGTCGCCCGGCAGAACCTCAACACCTACACCGTTTGCTTCAAAAGGACCTCTTCCTGTGTATACTTCATAGGGGTTGTAGCCTAAAATTGAGAGGTGTGCTGTGTCACTTCCAGGAATTATTCCAGGAGCGATTGAATCCATAATTCCAGTAATTCCTTCTGCTGCCATCTTATCCATATTTGGAGTGTTTGCAGCTTCAAGAGGAGTTTTATTTCCTAATTCTTTAATAGGACGGTCACCCATACCATCCATAATTAAAATAAGACCTTTCATAAATATCACCTAATAAATTATAATAATATGATTTTTGTTTTTAATAGTTAAAATAATTATTTAAAAAAAGAGTTTTTAGAATACAAATGTCATCAGTAAAATTCCGACAATAGCTCCCACGATAGTGGCTGAGAGATTTACATGCTCATTTGTCATCCACCCATGATTTTCGAAAAGTGCACCTAAAATACTGTCTGCAAAGCATCCCACAGTTCCAGATACAACAGCAACTATAATTGAAGGCAGGAAATCAGGAAGAACGCCTAATATAAATGCGGCTAAACCTATAACAGCTGCTCCGATTATTGATATTGCTGTTCCCAAAGGAGAGATTGCACCGTTTGTGCCGGGATCGACTTTTTGAAAAGTAGTAATAAGACGAGGCTGCTGGTCTAAAACACCGATTTCAGAAGCCAGTGTGTCTGCAGTTGCAGTTGCAATAGCTCCTATAAAACCTCCGACGAATGTGAGGTAATATCCTCCGAATGCTGCCATAAAGCATGCGACAACACCATTGGATATAACATTTTTGGAAGTCCTTCTTCCTTCAAATTCACCCAGTGACATCTTATACTTTTTGGAAAATTTTGTGGCCAGAAGTGACATTATTAAAAAGAGAACAATTAATAAAAGCCAATGAACCCCCGCCGAGAAGATAATTATAATTCCCATTACAATCATAACTGCTGAGCCAAACAAATCCAGAGACTTTCTCCTGTATGTGATAAATCCTAAAACAAATAATAGAATCACATACGCCCAATTAATCATTAACTGTTCAACCATAAATTCACTACTACTCACTTTTTAGATAATATTTGTTTAAAATTATATAAAAAGATTTACATGGGAAGTGATTTTTTAAAATTGAATACGTCACAAATCTCTGAAATTTTTCATCTGAAAAATCAGAGAAAAAATTCTATTGATATAATAGGAATTGCGATTAATTATTTTAAAATAAAAATAGCATGTTATAATTTAATTAAGTATTAATTCAATTAAAATAAATATGTGATTATAAAATATTGAAAAGAAATAGGGATACCTACATCAACTCATAATTTTTTAAAAAAAATAAGAAGTAGTGAGAAAAATCTCACTTATTTAATTGTTATTTTAACTTTTTTGCTTGCAGCTTTGTATGTGTTATCCCCTGCATATTTGAGAGTTGCAGTGAATTTACCTTTTTTAGTTAATTTGGTAATCTTGAATGTTGCTTTACCTTTAGAATTGATTTTAGCAGTGTAAGTTTTACCGTTAACTTTCAAGGTAACTTTTTTGCCCGCTTTCAAGTAAGCCTTACCATTGGAGGATGAACCTTTAATGGATTTAAGGGTAACTGTGTACTTTTTGGTTTTTACAGTTGACTTGAAAGATTTTGCACTGGCTGAAAAGCTGAGAGATTTCTTGTTGACTTTAAGGGTGTATACGGCCATTGATGCATTATAATCCTTATCGCCAAGGAAAACTACTGCAAATGTGTATGAACCTGCATTTGCAAGGTTAATCTGAACGCTAGCTTTACCGTTAGCGTCAGTTGTTCTGTTTAAAGTAATACCGTTGTAACCGATATTGATAGTTTTGTTTGCAACAGGATTGCCGTTTTCGTCTACAAGACTAACAGTGAATTCTTTTCCTCTCTCACCTGCATAATAGTCTATAGCATACTGTGTGTAGTCCTTACCCACGATTTGAGTAGCGAGCTTTGCAGATTTAAAGCTGATTGAAAATGTTGATGCCTGATAGGAATCATCTCCTGCAAAGTTAAGCACAAGAACGCTTCCTCTTGCACCCTGAACATTGAAGTGACCTTCGCCATCAGTAGAAACAGTGCCGTTTACATCATCATAGCTATAGTCAATGCTTTTGTTTGCAACAGGATCGCTTTCAATTGTTTTGAGATATGCAGAAACTGTATAGTTTTCACCTACAACGACATCTTCAAATGAGGTTACTACAGGACTTGAAGAATCTGCATCCTGAAGAACATCACCTTCAAAAGTGGCGTTGTCACCGGCACTGACCATACCTACTGAAAGGACAAACACAAACAGCAATGATAAAAACATCAATTTTTTATTATTAAACATAATTTTAATCTCCTTTTAATAATTAAAAAGGGATAAGAGATTGAATCTCTTAAATTCCCCTTATCTAATAGTTATTTTCACCTTCTTGCTTGCTGGCTTGTATGAGTTGTCACCTGCAAATTTGATTGTAGCAGTGTACTTACCTTTCTTGGTTAATTTGGTAATCTTGAAGGTAGCCTTACCTTTGGCATTAATCTTAGCTGTGTAAGTCTTGCCGTTAACGGTAAGAGTTACTTTCTTACCAGCTTTGAGGTAGGTTTTGCCGTCTACAGATGAACCTCTAATTGTTTTCAGGGAAACTGTGTATTTTTTGGTTTTGACAGATGCCTTGAATTTCTTAGCACTAGCGGAAATTGTAATCGGTTTTTTGTTGATGTATACTGAATATACGGACATGCTTGCCTTGTAGTCTTCATCACCTAAGAACACAACAGCAAATGTGTATCTGCCTGCGTTTGCAAGGTTGATTTGTACAATAGCATTTCCGTTTTCATCAGTAGTTCTAACCAATGTAACACCATTATAACCTATTTTGATAGTCTTGTTGGCAAGTGGATTGCCGTTGACATCTTTAAGTTGTACGGTGAAGTTTCCACCTCTTTCACCAGCATAGTAGTCCATAGAGTATTGTGTGAAGTCACTGCCTGTGATTTGTGTTGCAGTTTCATTAGCTGCAACATTGTTGAAGGTAATTGATTTTTCGGATTCAGCAAGTTCATATAAGCCGTTGAAAGCAAATGTGTACTTGTTGTTGTCTGCACCCTGAGCTGTGAATTTACCTTCACTGTCAGTTACAACAGTAATGTTTTCGCCGTTAGCTGTGTATGTAATTTCCATATTAGCAAGTACATTGCCATTTTCGTCTTTAAGAACACCGGTAATTAGGAAGTTCTCATCGACTGAGATAATGGAAATAACAGTTTTTACAGGAGTAATGCTCATCATATCAATACCGTAAGCAACAGCGTGAGTATCGTCACCGAAGTATTTTACGTTTAAAATATGCAATCCGTAGGTTAACGGATCAACAGTAATTGTAGCTTTACCGTCAACTACTTCAGCAGTGTAGTCTTTACCATCAACTGTGACAGTAATGTTACCTGTGACATTGCCGGATTTGGCAGTTAAATCAACAGTTACATTGAGTCCGTCAACAGAAATACTCATGTCAGTGAATTCCATAATATCAGATTTACCATCCATATTTGTGTTGTTTTCAGCTGTAACATTGTTTGTATCGACAGTAGCATTTTCACCAACAACCATTACACTACCGGATTCAGCAGTGTTATTGGTAAATGTTGTGTCGGATACAGTTGTGTTTTCACCGTTTGCTACAATACCTGCACCAGTAGTAGCGTTGTTGCCTGTGAATGTAGCATTTTCAACAGTAGCTCCATTACCGTTAAGTACAGCACCTGCACCAGTCTCAGCAGTGTTGTTTTCGAAAGTAGTATCAGCAATAGTAGTACCATTACCATTTGATACAACACCTGCACCGGTTTCCGCATGATTGTCTTTGAATGTTGAGTTTTCAACGGTTGCATTGTTACCGTTTAATACAGCACCTGCACCTTCGGAAGCCAGGTTATCTTTAAATTCTGAGTTTTCAACAGTAGCATCGTCACCGTTAAGTACAGCACCTGCACCAGTATTAGCGTTGTTTCCAGTGAATTCGGAATCACTGATTGTGGTTCCTTCACCGTCGGATACAACACCTGCACCAGTCATAGCAGTGTTGTTAGCAAATGTTGAACCAGCAATTGTAGTATCATTACCTGAAGTTACGACACCCGCACCGGTATCAGCAGTGTTGTTTGCAAATACTGAGTCTTCAATGGTTGCGTTATTGCCTTTGATTACAACACCTGCACCGATATCAGCAGTGTTGTTAGCAAATGTTGAACCTTCGATGTTTGCGTTGTCACCTTCAATTACTACACCTGCACCTTCACTAGCGTTGTTGTTTTCAAATGTTGAGTTTACAATGTTTGCATTATCTCCAGTCCAGAGGATTGCACCGCCTTTATCAGCAGTGTTGTTTGCAAGAACTGCATTTTCTAATGTACCGTTGTCACCAGACCAGATGACTGCTCCGCCTTCTTCACCTTTAGCATTAGTCAGAGTAATGTTTTTAAGTACAACATTGTCTCCGGTAATGTTGAATATGGTTGAAGCGTCAGCACCGCTTACAAAGTGTCCTTGACCGTCAATTGTAACTCCGCTTGGAACAACGACAGGAACAGTGTCGTTTCCGATGTCGAATTCGAAGTCATGGTCAAGTACTATTGTAGTATTGCCTGCTGCAACAGCATCGTCGATTAATTTTTGCAGGTCTTGGAAGCTCATGTATTTTACAACAAGGTCTCCTTCTTTATATCCTGGAGCATATTCATCGCCGACTTCAACTCTTAAGAGTTCGGAAGCACCTACAACAGGTTTAGTTGAAGAACCACCATTATAAACTGCTTTGACTTCGTGGACACCTTTTGTAAGGCCTGTTGCCACATATGTTGCAGTATGGTCATCAGCTAAATCTTTGGTTGCGATTTCTTTGCCGTCAATGTATAATGTTACATTACCGTATGCATTTTTTACAGTTACGACAATTGAATATCAATTTTGAAATTTAGATAACTTAATATTCGTTAAAAAAAAGTAAAAAAATTAGGAAAATTATTTCCTAAATCTTCTTCTAATTTCATTTGATCCAATTGCCAATAGGACTAATAACAATATCCATAGAGGATTACCTGTAGGATAATCGGACAAGCTTACACCTTCACCTGCGTCCAGTGCAATTTCGTGTTTACCGCCGTTGTCAGGTGTACCGTTATTATTTCCGTCAACAACTACTTCCACCATAGTGGTAGTTGAGTTGTATTTTGCATCACCGGAGTATACAACTATTGCATTATATTTACCAGCAGGCAGACCGTGGACTTTGATTACTGCTTTTCCGTTAACAACCTCAGTTGTGTATTTTTTACCGTCAATTGTAACAGTTACAGTACCTGTTGCGTCACTTGGAAGGTTAATTGTTATAGTTGAATCCTCACCGACTTTAACTTCATCAGCAGTAGCGGACATTGATGATTTTGCCTTTTCGACTGTGAATTTCACCACATCAGTGAATCCTTCGTATTTGGCGTCACCGACATAGGTTACTTTTGCAGTGTATTTGCCTGCATCAAGTTTTGGTATTACGACTTTTGCCTTACCGTTTACAATATCAGCATAATATCCTACACCGTTGATTTCAACAAGAACCTGTCCGGTTGCATCGGAAGGTACACTTACTGTGATTACTTCATCTTTTCCGACTGTAATGTCTTTTGGAGCTACCTTTTTAGTAGGTTCAACTTTGGTAACTTCGAATTTAACAGCAGTTGAATTTGATTTGAAGTAATCATCACCTTCATATGTGACAATAGCAGTCTTGTTTCCGGCTGTCAGATCAGGGATTGAAATTTGTGCTTTTCCGTCTTTGATTTCACCGGTGTATGTTTTACCGTCGATTTCGACAGTTACAGTTCCGGTGGTTTTTCCAGGAAGGTCGATAGTTATAACTTCATTGTCTCCAACTTCAATGTCTTCGGAGGAGATTGTCATAGGAGCATCTGACTTAGGTATGTCGACTGTGGATTCTGCATTTTTGCTTGCATAATTATTATCACCGGAGTATGAAACATCAATTTTATGGACTCCAGGTTTTGTTTCATCCAACTTGATTACTGCAGTACCGTTTTCAACTTTAACAGTATAGGTGTCGCCATCAACTTTTACTGTTACGTTACCGGTAGCGTCACTTGGAAGCACTACAAGTACGGTTCCGTTGCCCTGATCGATTACATCCATTGTTGTGTCGATTTTTGATACTGTAAAGATTGTTGTGTTTGTTGCAGGCAGGTATTTTTCATCACCGTTGTATCTTACACTTACGTAGTATTCGCCTTTTGGAAGACCTGAAATTACAAGTTCACCGTTTCCTCCGCTGATTGCAACAGTGTATTTGCCTGCGCCTTCAACTGCAGTTAATTTTCCGTCGTCAAGGTTGAAGTTGTATTCTTCACCATCAATGATTACAGTCACATTTCCTGTAGCGTCACTTGGAACTATCAGTTTGATGTTTTCGTTTTCACCGACCATGATGTTTGAAGCTGTTGGAATTACAAATGATTCAACTTTTTCGACATTGAATGTTTTTGTAGTTGAGCTTCCTGCATATTTGTCATCACCGGTGTATGTTACGTTTACGCTGTAGTTTCCGCTGCCTAAGCGTGGGATTTCAGCAACGCCTGTACCGTTTGTAATGTTTACATAGTATCCTACACCATCGATGTCAATTAATACCTGTCCGGTAGCGTCATCCGGAAGTTTTACAGTAACTTTAAGGTTATCTCCAACTTCAATGTCTTCGATTGTTGCCTGTACTTCGGTTGTGACTTTATCCACATTGAACTGTGCAGTAGTTGTATTTGCTTTGTATTTGTCGTCACCGTCGTATTTTACGAATACTGATTTTTTACCTTCTTTAAGGCCGTCAACAGTGAATGTTGCTTTGCCGTTTTCAATTGGAGAGGTGTATTTTTCTCCATCGATTTCGATAGTGATTGAACCTGTTGCTTTTTCAGGAACGTTTACTACAATTACTTCACTGTCGCCGACTTTGATGTTTTCAACAGTAACATCCAGTGGAGTGTCTCCCATCGGACCTGTTACTGTAGTGTTTATTGAAGCAGGATCATGAGTGTCATCACCGGAGTAGATGATTTCAACGTCATGTTCACCTGGTTCTACATTATCATCAAGGTTGATTATAGCTGTACCGTTTTCAACAGGAACAGTGTATTGTTTGTCTCCGACTTTAACAGTTACATTACCTGTTGCATTGTCTCCGACAACAACTGCTATGGTACCGTTTCCGGAGTCAATTATCTTCATGTCAGGAGTCTGTTTAGCTTTCTCGACAGTTAAGTTATCTATAGTATAGTTAGCAGCGTAGTTGTCATCACCAATGTATTCTACAGCAATAGTATGGTCGCCCGGAGTTAAACCGTCAACACTTACTACAGCTTTACCGTCTTTAACTGGTGCTGTGTAGTTTTTACCTCCGACACTTACAACAACATCACCGGTAGCATCGCCAGGAACAGTTACAGTAATTTCAACAGGTTCACCTTCTTTAGCTTCACCAACATCGATTTCTATTGGAGTTTCATACTTAGGACCTGTTATGTTTGTAGTAGTTGAAGTTGCATTGTGAGTATCATCACCAGAGTAAACAATTTCAACTTCATGAGTTCCAGGAGTTACATTATTATCAATAGTTACAACAGCTGTACCGTTAACAACAGTAGCGTTATACTCTTTACCGTCAACTTTAACAGTCACATTACCAGTAGCATTATCACCAACAACAGTAGCATTATCACCAACAACAACCACAACAGTACCATTGCCCTGATCAATGACTTTAACATCCGGTTTGATTGGAGCTTTTTCAACTGTGAAATTGCCAACAGTACTATTGGCAGCGTAGTTGTCATCACCACCATAACCAACAGCAATAGTCTTATCACCATCAGTTAATTCAGGAACAGTGAATGTTGCTTTACCGTCTTTAATTGGAGCAGTGTAATCTTTACCATCAACTGAAATAGTTACATTACCAGTAGCATTTTCAGGAACAGTTACAGTGATTTCAACCGGTTCACCTTCTTTAGCTTCACCGACTTCAATCTCAATTGGAGTTTCATACTTAGGA
Source organism: uncultured Methanobrevibacter sp. (assembly GCF_900314615.1). Taxonomy (NCBI): domain Archaea; kingdom Methanobacteriati; phylum Methanobacteriota; class Methanobacteria; order Methanobacteriales; family Methanobacteriaceae; genus Methanobrevibacter; species uncultured Methanobrevibacter sp. The sequence goes on from NZ_OMWA01000005.1 coordinate 45,217, forward strand.
CCAGTTATGTTTGTAGTGGTTGAAGTTGCATTGTGAGTATCATCACCAGAGTAAACGATTTCAACTTCGTGAGTTCCAGGAGTTACATTGCCATCAATAGTTACAACAGCTGTACCGTTAACAACAGTAGCGTTATACTCTTTACCGTCAACTTTAACAGTCACATTACCAGTAGCATTATCACCAACAACCCGTAATCCACAACTTTCATGTCAGGTTCAACAGGAGCTTTTTCAACTGTGAAATTGCCAACAGTATTATTGGCAGCGTAGTTGTCATCACCTTCATATCCAACAGCAATAGTCTTATCACCATCAGTTAATTCAGGAACTGTGAATGTTGCTTTACCATCTTTAATTGGAGCAGTGTAATCTTTACCCTCAACTGAAATAGTTACATTACCAGTAGCATTTTCAGGAACAGTCACAGTAATTTCAACCGGTTCGCCTTCTTTAGCTTCACCGACTTCAATTTCGATTGGAGCGTCACGTTTAGGAGCGGTTACGTTAGCTTTTACGCCAACACCGTCATGGTTATCATCACCGGAATAGATTACTTCAACTTCGTGAGTTCCAGGAGTTGAATTGTCTAAAGTAATTACAGCTGTTCCGTTTACAACTGTAGCATTGTACTCTTTATCTCCGACTTTAACTGTTACGTTACCTGTTGCGTTTTCAGGAACTACCACAACAACAGTGCCGTTACCTTGATCAATCACTTTAACATCTTCAGGAGTTAGAATTTCTTTTGCAACTTCTAAAGCAGTAGAGTAAGTGCTTGATTCATATTTGTCATCACCGTTGTATTTAGCTTCAACTGTGTAGTTGCCTGCATCTAAATCTGGTACGACAAGTACACCTTTACCGCCGGATACCGGAACAGTGTATGTTTTATTGCCGATTGTGACTGTTACATTACCTGTTGCGTCTGTTGGTACAGTGACTTCAACTACTGCTTTATCACCGTAAGTGATGTTGTCCACTTTAACTGAAACAGTTGAAGGAACGCTTTCAACTTCAAATGATTTAGTTGCTTTTTGTGAAGGATTGTATTTATCATCACCGAGATATCTTGCAGTCACAGTATGGTTTCCGCCGGAAATACCCGGAATTACAAGTTGTCCTTTACCATCAGTAATATTTACATAGTAACCGGTTCCGTCAACATCAACAAGTACTGGTCTTGTCACATCACTTGGAGCATTTACATTGATTATGGCAGTGTCACCGTCTAAAGTTACATCAAATGTTACTTCACTGTCATGTTTGGATACTGTAATGTTTGCTGTTGTGTGATTTGAAGCATAGTCACTGTCACCGGCATAGTCAACAGCAATTGTTTTAGTGCCGGCAGTCAGGTTTTCGATTTCAAATCTTGCAACACCGTCAGTTATATTATCAGTAGTGTATTTTACACCGTCAATTTCAACAGTTACATTTCCTGTTGCATTTTCAGGTACAGTTACTACTACAACAGCTTTATCGCCGACTTTGATGTCTTCAACACTTACATCTATCGGTGAAGTGTATGTTGGGATATGTACTGTTGCTTTTTGAGTCTGTCCGTCATGATCATCGTCACCGGAGTATGTTACATTAATTTCGTGAGTTCCAGGAGTTGCGTTGGTCAGTGTGATTACTGCAACACCGTTTTCAATTGTAGCGTTATATGTTTCATCGCCGAGTTTGATTGTTACGTTACCTTTAGCGTCTTCAGGCAGTACTACAACAACAGTCTTGTTGCCTTTGTCAATTACTTCCATTTCAACTGTGTCTTTTGCAACTTCAAATGTTGCTGTGCTGTTGCTTGGCATGTATTTGTCATCACCGTTGTATTTAGCTTCAACAGTGTAGTTTCCTTTATGTAATCCTGAAACAGTAAGGTTGCCTTTTCCGCCGCTTACAGCAACAGTGTAAGTTTTGCCTGCAACTTTAACTGTGATGTTTCCTGTAGCGTCTTCAGGTACATTGAATATAATTACTTCATTGTCACCGTAAGTAATGTTCTGGGCTTCAACAGTTACAGTTGAGTTGTTTCTGTTTACTTTAAATGCAGCTGAATCAGCGGATTTAGCAGTGTAGTTTTCATCACCTAAGTAAGTTGCAACTACAGTGTATGAATCTGAAGGCAAGTTGTTGAGTTCTAATACAGCTTTACCGTCGGTTACATTAGCATAGTAATGCTGATCGTTAATGTCAATCAGTACTTGACCTGTAGCGTTTTGAGGAACTGTTACAGTAATTGTCTGTTTGCCACCGACAGTGCTGTTCTGGATTTCAACTGATACAGGAGCGTCAAGTTTGGTTACTTCAAATGTTTTTGAAGTCCAGTTGCCAGTTAAGTTCTTATCACCATCATAGATTACATTTACACTATGATTTCCTGCAGCAAGTTTTGGAGTTGTGAAGTTAGCTCTGCCGTTTGCAAGCTCAGCAGTGTAGTTGACACCACCAATGTTAATTGTAACATTGCCTGTTGCATTAACGTTGCCTACAGTAATGTTGATTACCTGAGTTTCACCTACTTTAATGGAAGGTTCTACTTCAACGTCAACAGTAGTGTTCTGTTTGCCTACATTGAATACAGCAGTTTCAGTTGCTTTGTTGTAGTTTTCATTTCCGTTGTAAGTTACTTCAACAGGATATGTTCCTGCATCAAGACCTCTTACTTCCAGAGTTGCTTTACCTTCAAAGTCAGGAACGTCCCAGGTGGATGCTCTTAGAAGCACTACAGTCGGACCGTTTATAATAACCAATCTTTCTTCACCGTCGACTTTGATTGTGACGTTACCTTCAGCATTTACATGTACAACAATGTATTCGACACCGCCGTAGACAATGTTTTCAACATCTATTGTAATTTCAGGATCTGCCTTTTCAACTTCAAATTCGGATTCTATTTCTTTTGTAGTTACGTTTGCGTTTCCGTTGTAGGTTGCTTTGACTGTGTAGTTGCCAGCACCGAGTCCACTTACAGGAAGTGTTGCAACACCATTAATAATATCTACAGTCTCAGATGCCATTCCTTCAACTTCAAATGTTACTGTTCCTGTTGCGTTTACATATGCATTGATAGTTGTAACTTCTCCGTAGGTTACATTTGCAATTTCAATGCTTAAATCAGCACTGCCCTGGCTTACTGTGAAGTTGGCTTTGGCAGTTGCAGCTGTGTATTTCTCGGTTTGCGGAACATAAAGTGTAATGTTGTGTTTGCCTGCAGCCAATCCTCTGACTGTGAGGTTTCCTTTACCTTCTGATATGAATGCTGTGTAGTTTACACCGTCAATTTCGACTTTGACCGCTGAAGTTATGTTTTGAGCAGTTTCGAATTTGATCAGTTCATCATCACCGTATGTGATGTTAGTGCCTTTTACACTAGCCTCTGTATCAGTTCTGGTTATTTTAAGAACCGCTGTGGTACTGTTTGCAAGGTACTTGTAGTCACCGAGGTATGTTGCATTGATTTGATATTCACCTGCTTTAAGACCTGTGATATTGAATCTTGCAACATGGCTGCTTACATTTGCATACAGGTGTTTGCCGTCAACATCAAGCAGAATTATACCTGTTGCATCGATTTCATTGAGTGTTACTGTAATATGTTCGATTTCACCTACTTTGGATTCAGGCACTTCAATGACGAATGAAATTGGGTTTTTCTCTACAGTGAAGTGTGAATGTACGGATGATTCATCGTACCAGTGGTTTCCATGGTAGGTTACTTCAAGTTCATATTCTGTTGCGTTAAGGTTAGGAATGTGGACTTCGAGATTGTCAACTGTAGTGTTGTATTCATGTCCGTTTACCAAGAGTGTAATGTTTCCGAATCTTGCATGTTCGTCAAGGTCAATTCCAAGATAGATTATTACATCTCTGCCCACTGTAGAGTTGTCAATTTGAACAATTCTGATTTGTGAAGCGATTTTTGATACAGCAAATGAAGTTGAACCTTCATGATATGTTGTTTTTGTACCATTGACTTCAGCAAATACTGCCTCTACATCATATGTGCCCGCTTCAAGCAATGGAAGAGTAAGGATTGCTCTGCTTACTTCACTACCTGGTATAATAGTTACGTTTTTCCTTACAAGTTCTCCTGTAGCGTTTCTTACAATGATTGTAACTTCGCCTTCATGGTTTCCGACAATTGTTACGGTAACTGTACCGTTTTTATCGACATCAACGTTTTTAGCAGATACTGTGAGTTTTCCACCTGTAGAGTAGACTTCAAATGAAGTTCTGTTTTCGCTTGCAAGATATTTGTCATCGCCGAGGTATCTTGCAGTCACGTTGTATACTCCGACTTCAGGAGTGTATATGTGCAGGATTCCTTCGCCGTCATTTACATATATTGTGTATGTTTTGACGACTTTAGTTCCGTTCAGGAGAGTTAGCTCAACTTTACCTGTTGCATCTACAGGTACTTTGACTGTTATGTTCATGTTGGTTCCGTTAGGAATTATTCCATTTCTAGCTACAGTTAAATTAATAGTTGATGCAACTTTATTGGCTTTAATTACAGCAGTATTGTTAATGCTTGAAAGGTATTGGTCATCTCCAAGGTAAGTTGCAGTTACTTTGTAGGTTGTGTTTTTAAGACCTGCAATTTCAACTGATCCTTCACCATCAGTTAAGTTGACTGTGTAGTTATTGCCGTTTACATTTACAACCACATATCCTGTAGCATTTACAGGAACTTTTACAGTTACTTTAGTGCTGTCTCCAACATTGATTGGTGAGACGACAGTTACGTTTACCTGTGAAGCACGTTTGGTTACTGTGAAGTCTTTTGTAGTTGAGTTGGATTCATATTTAGCATCACCAGCATAACTTGCAACAACAGTTCTGGTACCGTTGGACTTGATTTGCACTTCAAATACAGCTTTACCAGTAGTAGGGTCTACTGATTTATTGTATTTGATACCGTCAATTTCAATAGTCACATTACCGGATACTGCATTAGGAACAGTTACAGTAATGACTGCTTTGTCTCCAACTTTAATAGGATCAACACTAATTGAAATCGGAGTAGCGTGTCTTGTAATGTAGAATACACCGGTTGCAGTCTTATTAGCATATTTGTCATTGCCGAAGTAAGCAGTAATATTATACTTACCAATTCCTAAACCTGTTTCGTTATTGAATACTGCTTTACCCTCTTTAATTGTAGCAGTGTAGTTTACACCATCAATTTCAATAATAACTTTACCTTTAGCATCAGATGGAACGTTTACTGTAATATTGGTTAACTCATCAACTTCAATATCACCGGCAGTAATGTTCAATTCATAATCTGAAGTCTTATTGGCAGTGAATTCTGATGAATTTGTATCAGCTGTGAAGTTCTTATCACCAGCATAACTTGCAACAGCAGTGTAAGTGCCGTTTTCTAAAACATCAGTAGTGAATACTGCAATACCATTTTCATTAGCTTTGATGCTGTAAGGTTTGTTGTTTACAGTTAAAGTCACATTTTCTGTTGTTCTTGGGTCAACTTTCACGATTACAGTTGCGGTTTTACCAGATTCAGAAATCACTTTGATAATTTCAACATCAGGTGAAATCTGTTTGACTTCAAATCCTTTGTTAACTTTATCAGTATTATTTACATTGTATTTACCGTCACCAGAGTAGTTAGCATAAACTGTGTATTTATCAGCAGCTAAACCTTCTACGATCCAGTTGACTTTACCTTTAACAATAGGTAAAGTAATAGATTTTGTTTCATTAATTCTGATTGTGATAAATCCAGTAGCATCAGATGTGATTGTTACAGTAATGTTTGCAGCCTGACCGTAATTAATATCTTTAACATCAATGACCATTGTAGTATTGATTCTATTTACTCCAAATTCTTTTTGAGCGGATACTTTAGAGTTATACTTATCATTACCTGCGAATGTTGCAACGACTTTAATTGTAGCATTGTTAACAGGAATGTATTCATAAGTAGCTTTATCAGCATTTGAAACATGTACAGTGTAGTTTGCACCGTTGATTGTAAATATCACATCACCAGTTACACTTGCATTTAAGTTAGCTGTGAATGTTACAGGGCTGCCTACCACAATGGTTGCAGGATTAGTAGTGTCATTAACGCTAATTGTTAAATTATTTTTAACAACTTTGAATGAAACAGATGTAGTGAAACCAGTGTAATTTTCATCACCATCTAAAACGGCAGTTATAGTGTAGTTGCCTTCACCTAAACTACGTCTAAAGTCATGGATAGTCGGATTAGAATTGTATGTTGTGACATAATTACCGTTAATGTAAATATCAAGTTTTCCAGTAGAGTTAATCACATTAAATTTAATGTCTATGTCTTCACCAACCACATAGATTGCTTTTGCACCATCAATAGAGATAAGTGAATTGTTTGGAAGGACAAGGAATTTAACAAAAGTGGAAGTTACATTATTGTTATAATCATCACCTGTGAAGAATTCGACTGTAGCGTTATGAATGCCTCCAGACAATTTGGATAAATTGACAGTGGCAACACCATTCTCTACGGTTCCAATGAATGTCTTTTTACCGACAGTGATATTTACTGTACCATTTGCATTATTTCCAATGACAATGTTGGCAACGGCATCTTTAGGATAAGTTACATCATCAATAGTTACATTAATGGAAGGAGTAACTCTAGTTACATTGAAGTTTACAGTTACTGATTTAGTGTTATAGTTATTATCACCATAGAATGTTACGTTTGCAGCGTATGTGCCTGTTTTGAATTGACCGATGTTGATTAATGAGATTACAGTATCATTGTATCTGATATCACCAGATACGTTAACTGATACATTACCTGTGAAGTCACCAGGAACAGTTATAACAATGCCAACATTCTCTTTGACAGTTACATTCAATCCAATAGCACTTGCATCCAAATCAGCTGCAACAACATCTAATGAAACAGTATCATTGCTGCTTGGCAAGTATTTATAATCACCAGTATAAGTTACATTTACCAAGTAGTTTCCAACATTTAGGCCAGTAGCATTGAATTTACCTTTACCATTCACAATGGCAACAGTGTAGTTCTTACCTGCAACATTGAGAACAACATAATCATTTATGGAAGGATTCATAGTAACCGTAATAGTTGCAACACCACCATAAGTCACAGGACCAACAACACCTACATCAATTGAAGTAACAATCTTATTGACTTTCAAGGTTACCGGATTGGAGATGCTTTGAACGTATCTTCCATCACCTGCAAATACTGCATTGATAATGTAAGTACCATTTGCCAAACCACTTAAAGTGAAGTTGCCTTTACCGTTGACAAGACCGACAGTATGGTTTGATCCGTTGACTTTAACTGTAACAATGGCATTAATACTCTGATTTAAAATAATTCCGATAGTAGCATTATCACCGACATATATTGAATCATTATCTATAGTAATGGATAATGAAGTAACTATTTTATTCACTAATAATGTTTTATGTTCAGAAGTGTTGGACTCATATTTATCATTACCCTCAAATTTCGCATAAATATCATAAGTAGCATTGGCTAAATTAGTAACGTAGATTTTTCCTTTACCATCAACAATAGCAACCTCATACTTTTTAGTATCGCCAGGAGCACCAACCATTAAGAACACAACTCCATTAATGTCTGACTCCATAGTAACTTCAACATAAACATCATCACCATCAATAATAGGGGACTTAAAGTCAATAGTCACAGGGGTTGTGAGTTTATTTACTTTAATTGTTTGAGTGTCGTTAATGCTTGAAAGGTATTGATCATCACCAATGTAAGTAGCATGGACATAGTAAGTTCCGTTACCAAGACCAGTAATGTTGATTGAACCAGCACCAGTACTGTTTAATTTAATAGTGTAATCTGTACCGTTTACATTAACAGTCACATATCCTGTAGCATTAGCAGGAACTTTTACACTAACAGTAGCATTATCACCAACATTAATTGTTGGAGTAACAGTCACATTAACTTGTGAAGCACGTTTGTTGACTGTGAAGTTAGCAGTTGTAGCATTGTTTACATATTTATTGTTTCCAACATAGATTGCGGTAACTGTTTTATTTCCATAAGTTACAGATGGAACAGTGAATGTAGCAATTCCATCAGCTGCAGTCACTTGTTCATAAGGTTTGCCGTTAATTTCAATAGTTACTTTTTCACCGACAATATCATCAGGTAAGTCTACAGTAATTGTTACAGTGTCTCCAACTTTAATGTTATCCTTATTCACAACAGTTATTGTAATTGGAGTTTCAACTTTGGATACAAGGTATGATGTGAATACAGTCTGATTAGCATATTTATCATCACTTAAGGTTGCGTTAACCACGTATCTGCCAGCAACTGTTTTATTCAATGTTAATGTAGCAACACCGTTAACGATAGTTGAGTTGGTTACTTTAGTACCGTTTACCCAAACTGTTACAGTTCCTGTAGCGTCTTTAGGAACATTTACAGTTATGGTAGTGTTTTGACCAACAACAACATCTACCGCAGTGACATTCATTTCATAATCTTGAACTTTAATTACTTCTAAACCTTGGACAAGAGTTTCAACTCTAGCAGTGTAGTTAGCATCACCAGTGTAGTTAGCAACAATGTCATATTTACCTACAGGTAATTTATCAACAGTAAATACAGCCACTCCACCAATAATAGGAGCAGTGTAATTCTTATTATTGACTGTAATGTTTAAACTACCAGAAGCGTCAACATTGATTGTGACTCTAACACTAGCATTGGTATTAGCATCAACAGTAATTCCTTCAATTGTAATAGTAGGAGTTGCTTTGGTTACATTGAAGTCTTTTTGAGCTTCTTTAATAGCGTATTTATCATCACCTAAGTATTTTACATATACTGTGTAATTTTCGACTCCTAAAATACCTGCATCGAAAGTGACTTTACCGTTGACTAAAGTGAACTCGCCTTTATCTGTTTCATTAATTCTAATAGTTATATTTCCAGTTGCACCAGGAACGGTCACAACAATAATTGTGCTTTCTCCATAAGTTACATTTTCAACATCAATAACAACTTCAGGAGCAACTTTAACCATTTCAAAGGTTTCAGTCACATTAGTGCTTGGCAAGTACTGATCATCACCAAGGTAAGTTGCATGTACATAATAAGTACCGTTTCCTAATCCTTTAATTTCAACTGAACCTTCACCACTAGTTAAATTAATAGTGTAATTAGTACCGTTAACATTGACAATTACATAACCGGTAGCGTTAGCAGGAACTTTAACACTGATAGTAGCATTATTGCCAACACTATCACCGGTAGCAGTCACATTAATTTGTGAGTTGCGTTTATTGACTGTGAAGTTAGCAGTAGTTGAGTTGTAATAGTATTTATCATCACCGACATATGCTGCAACAACTGTCTTATTACCATAAGTTATGGATGGAACATAGAATGTTGCATTGCCGTTTACAGTTACATTAGTTAATCTGATATTATTAATTTCAATAGTTACATTTTCAGTTACATCTTTAGGAACACTTACAACAACTTTTACAGTGTCACCAACATAGATGCTTGCATTGTTGAATATTGTAATGTTCATTGGAACTGAAGTTTTATTTACTGTGAATATTGAAGTGAAGTTCTTATGTTTAAATTCAGTGTCATTTACAGTAGCAGTAACTGTGTAAATTCCTTGTTTAAGGTTAAGATGAGTAATGTTGAATGTAGCTTTGTTGCCTGAGAAGGAAGTATTTCTAAAGCTTTCTCCGTTTACCCAAATAACCACATCATCCACATGGACTGGAACTTCAACAGTGATTATCTCATCATCGCCGACTGTAATGTTCATTCCTGTAACGTTAATTCCATATGTGGTAATTTTAGTAGTATGATATGCTGATTTGAATGTAGCATTAGTGAAGTTTGCATTACCAGCATATTTCACAGTAACATTATAATCTTTAAATTCATTGAGAGCATCAGGAATATTGAATGCCAATTTTCCATCAGCAGGAATCACAATATCTTTGTATTCGAAATCGCCAACAGTAATGTTTAATTTTTCACCAGCAGTTTCATTGTTAATGGAAATTTCTATTTTACCGTTTTCATAAACAACACAGTTGAATGAAACTATGTCTAATTTAGGATCTGCTTTTCTGACTTCAAATGATTCATTTACTTTGTTTGTATTGTTGATAATGTATTTGCCATCACCGGAGTAGTTAGCATAAACTGTGTAATTATCAGCACCTAAACCTTCAACAACCCAGTTGACTTTACCTTCAACAATAGGTAAAGTAATAGATTTAGTTTCATTAATTCTGATTGTAATGTATCCTGTAGCACCAGGAGTAATTGTTACAGTAATATTAGCAGCTTGACCGTAATTAATATCTTTAACATCAATGACCATAGTAGTATTCAATTTAGTCATTTCAAATGTTACAGTGTTATTTATGCTTGCTAAGTACTGATTATCACCAATGTAAGTAGCATGGACATAATAAGTACCGTTTCCAAGACCGGTAATGTTGATTGAACCTGCACCGGTACTGTTTAATTTAATAGTGTAATTTGTACCATTTACATTAACAGTCACATATCCGGTAGCATTACTCTGAACTTGAACAGTAATAGTAGCATTATTACCAACAGCATTACCAGTAGCAGTTACGTTAATTTGTGAGATGCGTTTGTTTACAGTAAATACAGTTGAGTTGAATCCTGCATTATATTTTACAGTTTCAGCAGATTCTACAGTAATTGTGTATTTGCCTTCAAGGTTTGGAGTGAATGCATCACCATTATTGATCACAACATCGTCAACTTTAATTGTTATAGCCCCATCAGTAGTAGGAGTAACAGTAATTATGACTTTGTCTCCAACATATACTATATTAATATCAGAGATGAGTAATGTAGCATTGTTTTTGACAGCTTCAAATACTACAGTCTTATTAGCGCTGTAATGTGTAGCGTTTTCAGTTGTGTTTGCAAATATTGTATGGATTCCGGCGGAAGGAACAGTGTATGTGATATTTCCATTTACAATTGTTTGTTTTACACCGTCAATCCAGACAGTTAAATTGTATCCATTTGATGTAACTGTTATATTTACAACATCGCCAACTTTAAGGTCACTTGGAACAGTTATTGTAATTTCAGGAGTGATTTTATCAATTACTTCGAATGCATTTCCGGTTTTATTTGATGCAGCATGTTCAACATCACCAAGGTAATATGCTTTAGGAGTGTAAGTTCCAACAGGTAAAGCAAGTTCTAATGTAGCAATACCATTACTGTTAATATCAACAGTGTAATTATAATTATTAACTTCAATTAAAACTTTACCTGCAGTTACATTAACCATAGTCACTGTGATTAGTACATTATTTCCAAGTATAATGCTTGTAGGAGTTGCAACAACAGTTAAATCAGTTCCTGTTTTAACTATTTCAAAGGTTGTCATGTTGAATTCTTTAGTGTAATTCTTATCTCCAGGATATGATGCAGTGACATAGTTAAATCCAATGTGCAATACATCTTTAAATGTAGCAACACCATTAACTGTTTTGTTTTCGTATGTTTTTCCGTTAATGAAAACTGAAATGTTTCCTGTAGCATTTTCAGGGATAGTAACAATAACATCTCCATTTACTCTGGTTATGATGAGAGTAGGATCTGCTTGAGGAATGTCAGGGAAGAAATTCTTGTGTTTAGCTGAATAGTTTGCATCTCCAACATAACTTACATTTGCCACATGACGGCCTGCAGAAAGATTATTCAATCTTAATGTAGCAATACCCTCATCACCAATAGTAACATTATGCTTAATGCCATCAATAGTTATAGTTAAATATCTGTGTGTTAAATTATAAGGAGCAGTTTTAACAGTAATTACTGAAGTTTCACCATATGGTTTATACTCACCAATAATAGACATGTCCCAATCATTAGTAGGACTTACTTTGAGTTTTGTTCCGTTTTTATCTTTAGGGGAATATGATGAATCACCATTGTAAGTTACATTTACAACATGTTCACCACCAGATAATTTATCGACTATTAATTCTGCTGAACCTTCTGTAATATTTACAGTTCCTTTAGGAATGCCATCTACATATATTGTTACATTTCCGGTAGCATCAGTAGGTACTTTTACCCTTATTGTAGCATTTTGACCATATGTGATATTGTCAACTTTTACATCCAATACATAATCGGTTGTTGGATCAACTCTGAATGTAATGTTAGTAACATTTCCATTGAAGAACGGTGAATCAGGATAATATGTTACTCTAACATTACTGTAAGTTCCAGGAGCCAATCCTGTAATATTGAATTTTGCAACACCCTGATGGACATATGCAATACCAATATTACCATCAATATTTACTGCTACAAAACCAGTTGCTGTTTCATTGACAGTTACATTAATAAATAAAGTCTCACCATACTTAATTGGTGTTGTTACATTAACAGTAATGTTTGTGTTGAATTTTTTCACATGGAATGTTGTGAAATTAATTTGATAATCATAGTAAGTACCATTACTGAACATTACTGACATTGTATATTCCCCAGTAGTATTTATTATATTTCTATAAACACTTTCAGGAATATAGACTACTTTAGTACCGTTTTTCTCTAGTTTAACTGGAGAAGCTACTTCTTTACCGTTAATTCTAACCCAGATATATCCGTTTTCAGTGTTTGTAGCATTAGTGGTTACATTACAGATAAGAGTTTGGTTATAGTAAATATCAGCAACTTCAATTATAATCCAAATCGGACGTGCTTTTAATACTACTGTAGTATAATTTGTAACACCGAAGTGGTAATCATCACCGTCATATGTTGCAGTAACAGTATAAGTTCCAGTATGCATATGATTTAAGGTAATATTAGCATAAGCAATAATCCAATGTTTATTATCGGTTGAATCACATGAAATGTTGCCATAGTAATCTTTACCGCCAATTACAAAGTGCACTTGCTCATTTTTATTAATAGTATAATTACTGTTAACACCATCATAAGGAATAATTATCTCAGCAGTAAATGTAATATTTTCATCAACTTCCTCACTTTTAGTTATTTTCATTATAGGCTGCATTTTAACATACAAAGTTCCGTTACGGTAACTGCATTTTGCAAGTCCAGTATCATTACCACTAAGTAAGAATACATCCTGGATAAATGCAGGAGAAACCCATCTGTTATAAGTTAAATTATATTTTGCACCAGCATCATATTCTGGGTGATCATTGTAAGTACCTAATGAATGGACAGAAATGATTGTATTGTCATTATCATCTGTAATATTAGCAAAGAAAGTGAAAGTTTGATTCCATTCCACTTCATAAGTACTATTATTAAGCATGTCAAGATATGTTTGGGTCATTATTGTACCGTTGTTAAATATTACATAATCAAAACTGTTTTTATCAAGATATAATATACCATCGTTCCATACAGAGTAATCAACAGGATTATATTTGCTGTTGTAATCACGTTCCAAATAAGTCATGTTTTTATTTGGATTTGGACCGGTAATGTTATTGTTGGTTAAGTGAACGGTAGCAGGCCTGTAAACCCAGATAGCATCCCTACCAGTAAAGTTAGAATCTATTACAGTGGAAATTCCACCATTAAAGTATAATGCACCACCATAGTCAATTGAAGCCTCATAATTAGCAAAAGTACTGTTTTGAACAGTTACATTACCGTCTACGTAAATTCCACCACCGTTACCGTCAGGAGTTTTAACATCATAGAAAATTGAATTTTTAATGGTTGTATCATTTACACCAATTAAATAGAATGCACCACCATTTTCAAATGCTTTGGATTTATTTACTTTAAGTGAATCAAATGTTAAATTAGTTGAATTAATCCATGAGATAGAACCCCCGTTTAGACTGGACACTTCATTATTAAATGTTAAATTATATAATGTAGAATCATTACAGTTTACTGCTGAAATAGATCCACCATTAGCATTTGACCGGAGATTCAAGAAGTTTGAATTTGAAATAGATAAGTCTGTAGAATTTTCCCAGTGAATAGCTCCACCTTCACCGAAAGCCTTAAGTGATGAGTCGATGTAACCTGCACCCATACCATAATCAAAGATACAGTAATCGATTGTAGTATTATAATTGTTATGACCTGAAATTGCACCACCGCTTATTAATGCTAATGAGAATATGAAGTTTGAATATGTTATCTTAGCATTGTCACTGTATAAAGCGATTGCACCACCGTCACCCAATGCACGGGAAGATACAAATGAAGAATTGAATATTGTAATATTTGTTGAGTTTACACCTGCAAATATTGTACCACCATTTACTGCAATTGAATCAACAAATGTGGTGTTGGCAATTAAACCATTAGGACCAACCCAATCAATAGCACCACCTTGACCGTTTTTAACATCAGTAATATAGTTAGTATCGAAGTAGGAGTTACGTACTTTACAGTTTGGACTGTCTCCTCTTACATAAATAGCTCCACCGCTCTTGAAAGCAGTGTTGTTGATGAAAGTGTAATTGTTAATGTTGATTCCATCCACACCTAACCATGCAAGAGCTGCACCAGCAATATCAGCATGATTTTTAATGAAGGAGTTGTTTCCACCGAATCCACCGGTAGCGTTAGCTTCCCTACATAAAGCTGCACCGTATTCACCAGCATAGTTATTTGTGAATCTAGTATTGTTAAGACCCATCATACTAGCATTACAGTCAATAGCACCACCGTTTTTGGTAGCCCTGTTTGCATCAAATATAACATTGAATATTCTACTTTGACTGGAAATACCATTCAAGTAGATACCTCCACCGTAGACAGCTTCGTTAGCTGTGAAATTAGAGTAGAATATATCACCAGCAGCCGCAAGCCAGTCGATAGCACCACCGTGATCGCCTGCAACGTTCTTTTCAAATACTGAGTAGTATATGGTATTGTTTTTACCGGTTCCACCTACCATGAGTGCACCACCGTGTCTTCCTGCAGTATTTGAGTAGAAGCGAGTGTCATTGACTGATACACCAGTTGCTCTTAAATTAATAGCACCCCCATCGATTGTAGCACCGTTTCTTGTAAATGTTACATTGTTGATTTTAGTGAAACCTGATTCTTCACCTGCAGCAATAGCACCACCAACGGATGCATGGTTGTCAGTGAATATTGAATGTATAACAGTTGCGTTGTCTGCATTAATATCTATAGCTCCACCAATTCCTAAAGTTTCATTGGTTACATTGTTTCCTGTGAATATACCGTGTTCTACAATACAGAAGTCACTGTCGTTACCTACATAGATTGCTCCACCTCTTTGACCTGCAGTATTGCCTGTGAAGTTATAGTAATCAATGTGAATGTTTTTCACACCAAGCCATGCAAGAGCCGCACCAGCAATACCAGCATGGTTGTAATTGAATACGTTATGGTCTCCATGACCGTATCTTGCACCTGACTCTCTACATAAAGCTGCACCGTATTCTCCTGCATAGTTATGTTCGAATGTTAAATTGTAAATTCCAATATTTTCCGCATTACATTCTATTGCACCACCGTTTTTGGTAGCGTTATTGTATCTGAATGTTGTATTGGTAATGTTGGTATTACTTGACCTTCCGTTTAAGTAAATACCTCCACCATAAAGTGCGGAGTTTCTAGTGAATGAGGAATTAATAATTTCACCCTCCTGAGCAATCCAGTAAACACCTGCACCGTAACCTGATGCAATATTTCCATCGAATAATGATTCATGTATTTTGTTTTCAGTACCTACACCACCGACATATACTGCACTACCGTTAACAGCAACGTTGTTATAGAATTCACCATCATCAATATGTACACCTGAAGCGTGTAGGTTAATAGCTCCACCACGTTCATAAGCAACATTTTCTCTCCATACTGAAACGTTAATGACAGTGTTACCTGAATCAGCACCTACATATATTCCTCCACCTAATCTGGCGGTGTTTCTTGTGAAGTTGGAATTTAGAATTGTTGCATTTTCTGCAAGAATGTTGACTGCACCACCAACTGCTAAGTCCTCTGGATATTCACCTATAGCATAGTAGTATAAAGTTTCTGTAGGATAAATTATTGTTTTATTGACTAAGCTCATATTATCAGTACGTTGGAGACGATAGAACATTGTATTGTGGTCCCAAGAATCCCAACTGAATGAATCAACACCTACAGTTCTGTTTGTTACAAAGTTATCTTCAAAGTATGAATCTATGATTGAACAGTTATGACTGCCTGGACTTACATAAATAGCTCCACCACTGACATCAGCAGAGTTATTGATGAATTTATAGTCAGTGATTGTAATACCTACTGAAGTCATCCAACCTAAAGCTGCACCTGAAACAAATGCATGGTTGTTTTTGAATGTGTTGTTTTCACCAGATCCTTTTTGAGCATTGACTTCCCTACATAATGCTGCTCCGAATTGAGCATAGTTTCCGTCAAATATTGTATGTGTTAAATACATTTTGGAAGCGTTACAGTCAATAGCACCACCATTGTATTTAGCATGGTTGTCTGTGAATATACATCTTGTAATTATACTTTCATTTGAAAGACCACCGAAGTATATTCCACCACCATAATATGCATTGTTATTTGTTAAGTTTGAATTTACGATTGTACCTGAAGATGCCATCCAGTTAATAGCACCACCGTTACCGTCTGTAGCATTGTTTCCTTCGAAAACAGAGTTGTATACATAGTTGGTTTCACCTTCTCCACCTACATATAATGCTCCACCTTCAAGTGCCTTGTTATTATAGAAGTTGGATTGATTGATAGTTACGGAAGATGCGCTTAAGCTGACAGCTCCACCAGCAGCAAGTGCATAGTTATCTTTGAAAGTGGATTTGGTAATGTTGATTTTACCTGAGTCACTACCTACATAGATTGCTCCACCATCATAAGCATGGTTATTTGTGAAAATGGAATTGTCAACAAGACCTTTTTCAGCATACCATTCAATAGCACCACCGTGACCATCAGTTGAATTGTCAACATAGTTGTTGTTGAATAGACAGTTTATAATTTCACAATTTCCACTGCCTTCACCTACATAGATTGCTCCACCACTGAAGCCTGCAGTGTTATCATAGAAGTAGTAAGTATCAATATGAATACTTGATGCATTAACCCATGCAAGAGCTGCACCTGCATATTCCGCATGGTTATCTCTGAAGGTGTTATTAAATCCATGACCTCCTGTAGCATTTACTTCTCTACATAAAGCTGCACCGACATATGCAGTGTTAGATACAAATGTAGTGTTTATCAATTCCATTCCAGGAGAGTTACAGTCAATAGCACCACCACGGGTAACTGCATTGTTTGCTCTGAATGATGTATTATAGATTTTAGCATTTGTAGCTGTGTAATCGTAGTATATTCCACCACCTATGGTAGCATTATTGGTATAGAAATTACAATCAATTAATGTACCATTTACACCAGCCCAATATAATGCGCCTCCTTTATCTACCTTATCACCAAATTTACCGCTAGCATTACCATTAGCAAATTCCACATCAACAAAGGTAACATTGGCTGCAGTGATATTAAATATTCTTGAGAATCCTCTTGCATCTATAGACCAACCATCACCATAAATAGTAAATGGTTTAATTATATTTGTAAGATTCATACATTTGGTATCTAAAGGATATGAAGTATCATTATTATAATATGGAGTGAATCTCATTGTCCTTGTCAAGTGAATCTCATATTTTCCATTAGTGATATTGCCTTCAATCCAACGTTGGAGAAGTGTGAAATCTCCAATCGGATCACCGTGTGCAGTATCTTGAGTGGAGTTTACTTTATATAAGTAGTCTGCACTAGAAAATCCAACAGTAACATTATAAGTTTGATTAGTTATAAGACCAGTGAATGTTGCATAAAGGAAATTTTCACCTTCATGATCATTATAATGTTCATAGAAATTATCTGGAGTTATAATGACCTGTTGGATTAATTGACCAGTAGTTGAATTAGTTAAATTTATAACAGCATAAATATCTTTTCTATTAAGATTTCTTGGACTGTCAACAATAACAGTAATAACCGGAGACTCAAAACTTGAGTCAGTAATAACCTTTAATATATAATCATAATTATTTTCAAATAATGAAGTGAAAATAAAGTGAGTGCTAGTTCCGTTAGTATAAACATCTGTTCTATGGGTATTTGGATCAATATGTCCGATGCCATCGAAATTATTGAAGTCCCTATATACACATTCAATAGAATTCTCAACTACTATATAATAAACAGCAGCACCATTATATACAGCACTATTTTTTCTAAAGGTATCATTATAAATTGTAAGACCAGTAGATTCACCTCCATAGTATATAGCACCACCATTGTCTGCATGTGAACTTACAAATGTAGAATCACGTACATTAGCAGTTATATCAGGAATAACATAAAGAGAACCACCATTTTGTGCATTGTTTGATTCGAAAGTACAACTTGTTATGTAGTGCCCAGTAGTTGCAAGATAAACAGCACCACCATCAAATTTAGCAGTATTCCTTATAAAAGTACAATCTGATATAGGGAAATTTGAATTGCCATTAAATGCATTGTAAATTGCACCACCATAAGAAGCATTATTGCCATCGAAAGCACAATGTGAAATATCTACATAATGATTATTTAACTTAGGTGCGTAAATTGCACCACCCATATTAGCACTATTATTTGTGAAATTATTATACTGAATAGTGGAACCAGTTGCATATACATAAATAGCTCCACCTTCATTCGCCTTATTACCAATGAACTCATTATTTATAATTGTTTGTGCAACAGGAAGATACATAGCACCACCTTGTTGAGTAGCAGTGTTATTAATGAATTTCATACCTTCGATTTCAGTTGCACGCAACCAGTATAATCCACCACCTTGCTCAGCAGTGTTATTAATGAAAGTTAAATTTTTATAATTTACATCAACATTTGTAAAGTAGATTCCACCACCTTTTTCTGCTGCAAAACTGTTTGAAATTGTAACATTTTCAATATTAAACGAAGACGCACCATAGATACTTCCACCACTGTTGGAACCTAACTTACCTCCAGTAGCTTTATTTCCATCGAAAGTGGAGTTAATTAAATAAACAGAATTAGCGTTTAATTTCCATACAGTAAGTCCTCCACCAAAGTTTGCTGTGTTGTTGATGAAGGTGGTATTTATAAACCAAACATTTTTAGTACCTTTAATCATTGCACCACCTCCACCTTTATCATTATCAGCATCAGTTGCTAAGACACCTTTAGCAGTGTTGTTAATAAATTTAGTATTAAGAACATAAATTCCCAAAGTATTGGAACTATCTAGATATAATGCACCAGCTTCTCTAATAGACCAACAATTTCTAAATTCAGAGTTGTTAATAACTAACTTACCTCCATCAGGTCTTGCATAGATAGCTCCACCTTGTACCCAAGGTTTATCTTTGATAGTAGCAGATGTTGTAATATAATTTCCATCAAATGTACAGTTATCAATAGTTGCCTCAATATTAGCCTTATCCCATAAAATAGCTCCACCATCTGCCTTTTCAGCAGCATGAACTGAATTATTTATAAATTGAGAATTTCTGACAACTCCATATTTTTGTCCTTCAGACCAATAGATAGCTCCACCACCCCTAGTAGTCCTAACATTTTGAATAGTACCGCTAGGTGGATAAGCAGCATTACCTGTAAATATACAACCATCAACAACATTATTTGTAGATTCTTTTCCACCATACCAGAAGATAGCACCTCCATCCATTTTTGCAACATTATTTGTAAAGTTTGAATTGTATACATTAGAATATGAACCTGTAGCAAATATTGCTCCACCATCCCAAGATGTATAACCATTTTCAAATGAAGAATTAGTTACATTACAATAACTACCTTGCAAGTAAATCATTCCTCCTCTATATGAAAAGGAATTAGCAAATTTAGAGTCTGAAATATTAGCATGATCACCTTTAATATAAATCGCACCACCTAAATTAGTAGTACTATAACCAGTTGGAGAGAGTCTTGCAAAGGTTAGGTTAAATGTGGAATTTTTGACATTAGCGGAGATACCGTTAATATAAATTGCTCCACCGGCATTAGTAGCATTATTCATTGCAAAGTGAGAATCTTCAATAGATGCATATTTCGCATCAATATATACTGCACCACCATCATAGCTTGAGGTAGTATAGGATATGTTTGAATCAATAATTTTAGAGTCATCCCCTTTAATATAAACCGCTCCTCCTTCTTTTGCAGAATGAGAATGGGATAAGACAGAATTATTAATAATTGTATTTGCACCGTTTACATAAATGATTCCACCGTAACCTGCAACAGCCTGAGTCATTGTTGAATTTGCACCGGAAATAGTGGTATTTGTACCTCCAACATATATTGCACCACCGTCACCTTTAATTGCTGAACTCATGAGGAAGTTAGAATCAATAATACTTGCTAAGTTACCTTGTACATAAATCGCACCACCGGAATTAGTTGCATTATTCAATGAGAAAGTACTGCCTTCAATTGTTGCATGGAAACCAGAGATATAAATACCTCCACCATTACGTTGAGCATAACACATTGTAAAGTTAGATGTGAGAATTTCCGCATTGATTCCATCAACATAAATAGATCCACCATCAGTTTGAGTGGAATTGCATCTTACAAATGATGAATTGGAAATTGTGGAATTTGAACCTGCAACGTAAATTGCTCCACCACCAAGAGTTGCAAAAGTATAATCAGTTTTCATACCGTCAAGAGTAGCATTATGTCCCTGTACATAAATAACACCACCTTGTCTAGCGTTGGACCTTTCGAAACTGCAGTTTGAAAGATAAGAATTGTTTCCTAAAATATAAATTGATCCACCACCTGTAGTATATGCTTTGCCTGGTTCTGTGGCAGTTAATGAGACATTACATTTTTCGAATACTGAATCTGTAACATTTACATTGTTACCTGTAATGAATATTGCTCCTCCTGCAATCTTAGCAGTTGTAAGTGCGAAGTATGATTTGGAGATTGTTACATTATTACCGTTAAGGGAAATTGTACCACCGTTTGAATTACCGTGTGTACTTCTACCGTTGTTCATGGTACAGTTAATGTTTTCCATAATACCGTGACTGCCTATCCAGTTGATAGCACCACCATCGTCCCCAGCGAAATTTTTGGTGAAATTGGAGTTATATAATCTGCCGTAGTCACCGGATACATATAAAGCTCCACCGTTTTCATCAGAATTGGACATGCTGATTGAAGTGTTGTTGATTAATGAATGGTTACCCTGAATATATACTGCACCACCTTCTCCGTCGATACCGTTAGCAGAGGTTGCATTACTCATCTTAATGTCACTGTTTAAAATGCTTGCATTGTTTCCTTCTACAAATATAGCACCACCATGACGTGCAAATGTCATCATTGAAGAGACATTATCCAAAGTAGCATTGTCTCCTTCAATATAAATTGATCCACCATAAGTAGAGTTCAAACGTGAGAAATCAGAGTCTTTAATCAGTGTGGAGTTACCTGAAACGTAAACACCTCCACCCGCTTTTTGACTTGGAGACTGAGTGAAAGTGGAAGTTGTAATGTTTACATTGTTACCTTCGACATAAATGGAACCACCATAAGCAGCACTAGTCATGTTAAATAATGATTCTTCAATAACAACATCTGAACCTGAGATAAATATGTTTCCACCTTTTGTATCACCAGGTCCACCAACAGCGATGTTAATCAATCCAGTCATATTATGGATTTTACCATGGTTTCCTTGCCAGTAGATAGCACCACCCTGACCTGCAGTTGGTCCGCCGGCACGATTTCTCATGAATAAAGAATCTTCAATTGTAGTGTGCTCACCAATAACCATAATTGCACCCGCCTTATTTGGTGCAGTACAGTCAATGAATGTTGAATTGGAAATAGTTGAATAATCTCCTGTTACAAATAATGCTCCACCATCGGTTTCATTTAATTTTCCCGCTTTAAATAATACTGCACCAAGTTCGAATTTGGAATTTGCAATAGTTACATTGTCACCGGTAAGACAAATTATACCACCTTTTGATGTGGATGCACCGGTTACTTCATCGTTGTATGCAACAGCAGTGTTGTTGTAACATATAATATGGATAACATGACCTAAGTCACCTTCCCAGTTGATTGCTCCACCGTCATCTCCACAGGAGTTATTTGTGAAATTAGAATATTCAACTGTATTGTTTAGAGAACCGGTTGCAAAGTTGATTGCACCACCGTCACGACGGGCATAGTTGTTAATAAATACTGAATTAGTAATATCACATTCTGATGCACCAACATCAAATGCAACTGCACCACCATGACCTGTAAGTTTGTAATCTATTTTAGTTGAATTTACTGAATCGTTACGGTTTGATTTGTAGTTGGACCATGTGTTGTTTGCAATACCTAATGCACGGTTATTTTCAAATTTACATAAGTCAAATGTTACATTATGATTATCTTGCAGGAACACTGCTCCTCCACGACCAACTGAAGTACAGTTAATGAAAGTAGCATTGTAAATGTATTCGTGATCACCTGTAAACATAATCGCACCAGCGTCACCACCAGTAGTATTAGTATCCCAGTGACTTGCATCCCAACCAGCATATTTAACAGTAGTTCTACCGTATGTACTTTGTTTTAATGCACCACCATTGTTGGTAGCATTGATAACAGTAATGTTTATCATTCTACCATAATCACCGTCATAGTAGATTGCACCGGCTGAACGTGCCGCACGGGTATTAAGGAATGTACAGTTAATTACACTACCATAGTTTGCACCTGCCAACCAGTCAAGACCTCCACCGTTGGTACCTGAAGTACAGTTAATGAACTTGGAATTGGAGAATGTAATGTTGTCACTTCCGGTCATGTATGCTCCACCACCACGACGATTAGAGTTGGAATCAATGAATATGGAATGATCTACAGTACCATTGTCCCCCCTCCAGAAGATTGTTCCACCGTCACCGCAGAAGTATTCATCAGTTCCCCAATCAACAGGGGACGGACCAGTTCCAGTAGTGCTTTTAAGCAGTGACCATCTATAATTTTGGCCATTTTTAACAGTTATTGCCATGGTGTAACTTATCTTCTTATTTCCATCCATTTGCACAATAACATATAAATAATCCATAGTATCTGCACCTGCAGTAGGCAGTGCAGTTTCATTTATTATTTTATTGGTAGTGGTTACATTCTTAATTTGGCTTAAACTGTGTAAATTAAATACACTTGTATCAATATCTTCTGCAGTTGCAGCGTTGTTTGTGAAATTACAATAGTCAAATCTCGCATTTATACCATCAATAGATATAGCTCCACCATTACGTTTAGCAGTGTTATTGTCAAATGTGGAGTTAATAATGGTAGCATTGGATGAACCTTTAGCAAAACTGATTGCTCCACCCATACGTTGAGCAGTGTTGTTGATGAATCTGGAGTTTTTGATAATACCTAAAGTAGCACCGTTATCAAATCCGATAGCACCACCATTACCTGATAAGAAAGAATTTTTACCGCTGCTTAAGTTTTTATCATCATTCCAGGTATTGTTTGCAGTACCTAAAGCAGTGTTATTTGTAAATACACATAAGTCAAATGTTACATTTTTGTTATCCTGCAAGAACACAGCTCCTCCACGACCTGTAGCAGTACAATTAATGAAGGTCACATTGTACAAGTATTCATGGTTACCGGTGACCATAATTGCCCCAGCATCACCACCAGTAGTATTGGTATCCCAGTGACTGGAATCCCAGCCAGCATATTTAACTAATTTATCATCACTTTCATTTAATGATCCTCCCCATGACTTGGTATTGATAATTGTGATGTTTTTCATCTCACCATACCAACCATCGTAGTAGATAGCACCAGCAGAACGAGCAGCTCTAGTTTCATTGAAAATACAGTTGTAGATTTTACCATAGTTAGCACCTGCCAACCAGTCAACTCCACCACCATTAGTACCAGAAGTACATTTGGTAAAGGTACAATTTTCATAGGTTACATTATCACTTCCTGTCATGTATGCTCCACCACCACGACGAGCGGAATTAGAGTTTTCAAATGTACAATTGATTACATCACCTAAATCTCCACTCCAAAGGATGGTACCTCCATCACCTCCGAAGAACTGGTCTATAGTCCAGTCCACAGGAGAAATTGTGTCAATAGTGACATTAGTTTCATCTAATTTCAACCATTCCCAAACATTAGGAGAAGTTTCATGAGCAACATATAATTTAAATATATGAATGGTATCACCATTTGAATTTTTACCATCTGTATAGTTAAGAGTAAATAACTTATTTGCATCACTTGATGTAGGAGCAACACTAGGTAAATCACTACCTTGAATGATATTAATATTTCCTAAAACTAAATCGCCGTTTGTTTTAACTTCTATGATAGTACCCATGTCTACTTTAATAGGATATAAGTGTGCTGTACCAGTTGCTCTATTATTGTTAAATCTGGAATGTTTGATTGTACCATTGTGTCCGTGCCAGAAGATTGCACCACCATTACGTCTAGCAGTGTTGTTTATGAATGTTCCGTTATCAACTAAACCGTCTTCTGCACCATCGTGCCAGTCTATAGCACCACCGTTGGTACCTGCGACATTATCTTTAAAGTACACATTCTTGAAGGTTGTGTTTTTGTTTCCGTGGTCACATCGTTCGAGGTATACTGCACCTCCACGGCCACCAACATGATAAGTAGCATTATTCAACTGAGCATTATTAGCAATGAATCTGGAATTTTCAACAGTACCATTAATACCTGCCCAGAATATTGCACCACCATCACCTAAGTTACCATATGATCCGGTGTGTGTACCTTTAGCAGTATTGTTTGTGAAATTGGAACCTATAATTTCACCATTGTGACCTCTCCAGTATACTGCACCACCATTTGCATAAGCAGTATTATTTTTAAATACAGAATTAAGAATATTACCATCACTTGCACCTTCGTGCCAGTCTATAGCACCACCATTTGTACCTGCAGTATTATTAATAAATACACAGCCATCAAATGTGGTGTTGGTACCGTTACCTTCATCACTACCTTGCAGATAAACAGCTCCACCACGACCTCCTGAATTAGTAGCAGCATTATATTGAGCATAGTTATCTTCAAACCTACAGTTAATAGCAGTACCATTGGAACCAGTCCACATTACAGCACCACCATAACCACCATAGGTTAAATTACCATAAGAGTCGTTATACTGTACAAGACCTAAAGCTTTATTATTGGTAAAGTTGGAATCTTCAATAGTACCATTAGTACCAAACCAGAATACAGCACCTGCAGACCTGTTTGCTATATTATTATTGAAAGTAGAGTTACTAATAACACCATCATGAGCACCTCTATTGAAATCTACAGCACCACCATTAATACCAGCAACGTTATCATTAAAGGTAGAACTGTCTATAGTTAAGTTAGTACAATTTTCAGTGGAGTTACCATGTAAGAATATAGCACCACCACGTACATTAGCATGGTTATTGGTGAAAGTAGAATTACCATTAATAATACCATGACTACCTACCCATACGATAGCACCACCATCTCCACCACCAAGGATACCACCAATTACACTAGTGACCTCACCAGTAGCATTATTGTTAGTAAATGTAGAATTAGTTACAGTACCATAATGACCACTCCAATGTACTGCACCACCACTACGTTTAGCAGTGTTATTGACAAATGTGCTATCTCTAATGTAACCATGAGTAGCACCTGCAGACCAGTCAACAGCACCACCATTAGAACCGGCAGTATTGTTAATGAATGTAGAAAGTACAAAACCTGTATTATTATTAAGAGGATTATAAGTGGTATTAGTTAAGAATACTGCACCACCATGTTGTTTAGCAGTATTGTTAATGAAAGTACAGTTATATGCATAACTATCCCAACCTCTCATTACTAATGCACCACCATTACCAGGAAAAGCGGTGAATAAACCTTTTGCTTCATTATATTTAAAGGTAGAATCAGATATGTGGAAATTACTACTTTGCATACCAACTCCACCTGCGGAACCATTAGCAGTATTATTATTTATTGTACAATTTAAGATATTAACATTAGTAATACGATTACCACTACTACCAATAGCACCTCCATTCATACCAGCCATATTCTTAATAAAAGTAGAATGACTTATAGTAACACTGGAACCATTCAGGAATACTGAACCTCCAACACCTGTTTGCATATTATTAGGGTTCTTTATAGCACGGTTACCTTCAAAGTATGAATTGTTAATTGTGCTTCCAATACCATTTATGAATACAGCACCACCATTAGCATTAGTAGCAGTATTGTCAATGAACTTACAATTATCAATGTTGACTACACCTTTTGCAAATATTGCCCCTCCATGTCCAGCTTGCATACCATTTGGCATTACGGTAGCTTTACAATTGATAAATGTTATTCCAGTTAAGGTTATGGTATGTCCTTCCGGAACAATGAATGCTCTCGCTAGGTTACTACCATCTATTATTACTTTACCCTGACCATCGATTTTAGTCACGGTTTTCTGAATAGTTATTCCTTTAACTAAACCGGAATCTGAACTACTGTTATAAGTATAGTTCTTGTTTAAAGTGACGGTTCCTCCGACACTTATATCAGTCTGCAATTGTGAAAATGAGTCTGCATTTACACTTCCCTCATGCAGTTGATCGTTAGAATTAGGAAGTGAATATGCAGAGACATTACTTTGTACTGTTAAAACAGTACTATCCGCAGTATTTGAATCACTTGAAGCTGCAACAGCCTGAAGTGAGAAAATACAACATATTATAAGTAATATTATTAATATCTCTTTTTTGTTCATAATACACCCCCTCCATTTTACTTTTGTTCCATTATACTAGAACATGGAGAGTCTATAGTGATATTTAGTTTAGATTATACTTATATATAAAGGTTATACTTTACATTAAAACAATGATAAATAAACAAATAAACATGATTTATAAAAAAAATTAAACACTATATTTTTATACACAACATAAATAAAAAAATTATCAACAGAACTCTGAACAAATTAAAAAATTTAAAGTTAGGTAAACCTAAATTAAATGTTTTTTATTAAAAAATCAATATTTTATACAATGATAAAAAAATTAGAAAAATATTTTAAAACTAATATAAAAATTAAAATTACCTATACAAAATTCAGTTTTTATGACAAAATACTGGAAAAAATTGACATGGAAACCGTTATTAAAACTGGCGGAAAAGTAATAAAATCCACTAAAAAAAGCTCTAAAATTATTGTTCAATAATATACAAACTAAAAAAATATTATAAAAAATATAACAAATGTTAAACAAGTAAAATAAAACTTACAAAAAAATTAGATTAAATTTGAAATAAACATAAAATAATATGCCAAAATAGAAAAATTAGTAAGAAATTAGATAGCAATAGAAAAAATAACAATAAATTAACTAAACAATAAAGAAACAATTGAATTTAAACAGTTTAATTTAAGAAAATTAAAAATTATTACTCTGAAGAATTGGAGTAATACTGAATTTGGGCAATTCTCAGTTCTTCAATATGAAATTTGATACACATCGATTATTTTTAACCGATATATCCTTTAAAAATTCAAATTTTAATTATCAAATAAAATATCTAATAGATTTTTTCCGATTAAAAAATAAAGATTTTCAAAGAAACTAATGAAAAAATAGCGAAAAATAACATCTCCAAATTTTCGAGATATAAAAAAAATAAAAAAAGAAGATTATTTTTTAAATCTTCTTATCTGTGTTGAACCGATCATCAACAATAAAAGCAATACAAGTATCGGATTACCTGTTGCATACTCAGACAGCATGACACCAGCACCAGCATGTTTACCTTCACTGCCGTTATTGTCCGGAACATCAGGCTGAGAGTATAAAACTTCAATATCAGTTATATTGTCATTTGCATCATACTTGTCATCACCTGAATAGAATGCCACAATATTGTGGTCCCCTCGGGTAAGACCCGGAATTACAAATACTGCAACACCATTGTCAACTTCAGCAGTGTACTGTTTTCCGTCAATTGTAATGGTTACAGTTCCTGTAGCGTCACTTGGAACATGAACAATGACAGTTGCATCTTCACCTTCATTGATGTCATCAGCTTCAGCCCTAACAGGAGCTTTAACTTTATTGACAGTGAATGATACTGGAGCAGTACTTTCCAGGTATTTGTCATCACCTTCATATGTTACTGTTGCGGAATATTTTCCTGCAGGAAGTTCAGGAATTATTATCTTGGCTTTGCCGTTTGTAATTTCTCCGTAATATCCTACACCGTCAATGGTAATCAGGACTTTTCCTGTTGCATCTGACGGAACAGTTACAGTGATTACCTCATCTTTTCCAACAGTAATATCCTTTCCGACTGCAGAAATACTTGAAGGGACTTTTGAGACAACAAACTGACCGGTAGTGTAGTTGTCATTGTATGAATCGTCACCTGAGTATTTTACAGCAACTGTTTTATTTCCAAATGCAAGATCCGGAACTTCAAATATTGCTTTTCCGTTTTCAACATCTGTTGTGTATTCTTTACCGTTGATTTCAATTGTCACTTTACCTGTTGCTTTTTCAGGAAGTGTTACTGTGACGATTTCAACATCACCGACATTAATGTCTTCAACTTCAACACTTATTGGAGTTGCGTATTTTGGAATATCCGCAACCAGCTGTGTAGAGTTGGATGCATAATTATTGTCACCTGAATATTCAACAGTTATATCGTGTTTACCAGGAGTTGTATTTTCCAGGGTGATAACAGCTTTGCCGTCAACTACCTCAGAAGTATATGTAACATTATCAACAGTTACAGTAACGTTTCCGGTTGCATTTTCAGGTACAGTTACAACAATGGTTCCGTTACCCTGATCAACCACATCCATAGGAGTTGTTGCTTTGGATACTGTAAATATTGTAGTGTTAACTGCCGGCAGGTATTTTTCATCTCCATTGTACATTACGCTTACTGTATATTCCCCTTTAGGAAGTCCGGATATTACAAGTTCCCCGTTTCCTCCACTTATAGCTACATTATATTTTGCACCTTCAGAGTAGACTGCGCCGAGAACTCCTGTGTCTAAATTGAAGTTGAATGCTTCACCGTCAATGACTACAGTAACGTTTCCGGTTGCATCTGAAGGAACTAAGAGACGAATGTTTTCGTTTTCACCCACATAGATATTGTGAGCAATAGGAATAACAAATGATTCAAGTTTGGATACTTTAACAGTGGTAGCGTTTGAACTTGAGAGATATTTGTCATCACCTGTGTAGGTTAATGTTACATTATAGCTGCCTGCGGTTAAATGTGGAATTTCAGCAGTTCCTTTTCCGTCAGTGACGTTTAGATAGTATCCCACACCATCAATGTCTATCAGTACCTGGCCTGTTGCATCACTTGGAACTTCTACAGTGATTGTTATATTTTCACCAACACGGATATCTTTGATTGAAACTGTTAGTTTTGAATCAACTTTACCTACATCAAACTGTTCAGATGTGTAGTTTTCTTCATATTTTGCATCACCATTATAGACTGCAAATACTGATTTGTTGCCCGCAGTAAGACCTTCAATTTCAAATGTTGCAACACCATCAGTGACTATTTCAGTGTATTTTTTACCGTCGATTTCGATTGTGACATTACCATCACAGTCTTTGGCAACATTTACTTTGATTACTGCCTTATCTCCAACTTTAATGTTTTCTACATCAATGCTTATTGGAGTTGAGCGTTTTGAAACGTCAATTGTTGCATTTGCAGTTGCGTTGCTGTGTGTGTCATCACCTGAATAGATTACTTCAATGTCATGAGTTCCAGGAGTTACATTGTCTAAAGTTACAACAGCAGTGCCGTTTATTACTTCAGCAGTGTAGTTCTGACCGTCAACAGTTACAGTCACATTACCTGTAGCGTTGTCGCCTACTACAACTACAATTGTTCCGTTACCTTGATCAATGACTTTTACATCAGAATCTACCTTAGGCTGGTCAATTGTGAAGTTTGAAATTGTGTAGTTAGATGCATAATTATCATCACCTGAATATTCTACAATTACTGTCTTGTCACCAGGTGTTAAATTATCAACAGTTACAACAGCCTTACCGTTTTCAATAGTGCCAGGATATTCATGACCGTCGATAGTTACAGTCACATTACCTGTAGCATTTTCAGGAACAGTTACAGTGATTGTAGCTGTCTGACCGTCTTTTGTGACATTTACATCAACAGGAGCATCATATTTAGGTCCGACTACTGTAGCGTTAGCAGTTGTAGCATTGTGAGTATCATCACCTGAGTAAACAACTGTAATGTTTTGCTCGCCTGGAGTAATGTTATCTAAAGTAACGACAGCAGTGCCGTTAACAACAGTAGCATTGTATTCCTTGTCTCCAACCTTAATGGTTACGTTACCGGTAGCGTTGTCACCTACAACAACCACAACAGTTCCGTTACCTTGATCAATGACTCTTACATCCGGAGTGACCTTAGCAGGTTCAACAGTTACCTTTGAAACTGAATAATTGCCGTTATAGTTATCATCTCCAATATATTCCACAGCAATAGTATGATTGCCTGCAGATACATTTTCAACAGTTACAACAGCTTTACCGTTTTCAATAGTTCCAGTGTAGTTTTGACCACCGACATTAACAATGACATCACCAGTAGCGTTTTGAGGCACTTCAACAGTTATTGTGAACGGTTCACCTTCTTTAGCTTCGCCAACAGTAACATTAATACCAGTATCATACTTAGGAGCTGTGATATTGGCTGTTTCAGTTGCATTGGTATGAGTATCGTCACCGGAGTAGATTACCTCAACTTCATGAACTCCAGGAGTTTCATTGCCAATGTTTACAATTGCAGTTCCATTGATTACAGTAGCGTTGTAAGTATTGTTTCCAACTTTAACAGTAACATTACCAGTAGCATTATCACCAACAACAATTACCACAGTTCCATTGCCCTGATCAATTACAACAGGTTCAACATCTGATTTGCCTGCTTCTTTTGTGAAGTTTGAAATGGTGTAATTGCCTGAGTAATTGTCATCACCTGAATACTCAACCGCAACAGTGTGGTTTCCAGGAGCTATGTTATCTACATATACTGTTGCTTTACCATCCTCTTTGACTTCTGTGACATATTCCTTACCACCTACATTTACTGTTACATTACCAGTTGCATTAGTTGGAACTTCCACATTAACAACAACAGTACCATTTTCAAGTTCAGTTACTGTTACATCCACATCTGAATCATATTTAGGAGTAGTGACAGTGGCATTTGCAGTAGCATTAGTATGATTACCATCACCTGAATAGATTACTTCGATGTCATGAATACCAGGAGTTTCATTATTAATATTAACAATAGCAGTACCGTTAATCACAGTAGCATTATAAATATTATCTCCCACTTTAACAGTAACATTACCAGTAGCATTATCACCAACAACAATTACCACAGTACCATTTCCTAAATCAACCACATTCATGTCAGGTTCAACTTTTCCAGGAGATACTGTGAAGTTAGATAAGGTATAATTAGCAGAGTAGTTTGAATCTCCACTGTATTCTACTATCAGTGTCTTGTCTCCGGCAGTTAGGTTTTCAATAGTTATGATAGCTTTTCCGCCTGTAATGTTATCTGTTGTGTATGTTTTACCGTCGAGAGTTACAATTATTGTGCCAGTTGCATTGATTGGAACTTCGACAGTTACAGTTGCATTGCCACCAGCTTTAGCTTCAGTTACTGTTACATTCATCTGAGTGTCGTATTTTGGAACAGTTATTGTAGCATTTGTTGTAACTGTATTGTTGCCATCAGTGTAGATTACAGTAATGTTATTGACGCCAGGAGTCATGTTTTCAAGAGTGATTGTTACACTACCATTGTCAATTATTACGGTCTTGTTTGTTCCGTTTGGAAGAACAACAGTAACGTTTCCAGTTACGTTTTCAGGCACTGTTACAACTACTGTTGTGCTGTTTACAACTGTAGTTACAGGCAATTGTTTTTCTGCCTTGGTCACATTGAATGTTACATCCAATTCTGTGCCTTTGTAGTTTTTATCGTCTGCAAATACTACATGAGCTTCTTTTTCACCGACTGTGAGTTTACCCATTTGAATGATTGAATTTACATTACCAGAGTATGTTTCACCGTCGACAGTGATTGTTACTTGTCCTTTGTAGTCATTCGGAACAACAATTATAAATGTTGAGTTCATCGCATCAGTTACGTTAACTGCTAAAACTGTTGGTTTTAAGTTGATTTGAGTTACATTGAATGTAGTGTCGTTTGTTTGAACAGTGTAGTTTTCATCACCTTCATAGGTCACATTTACAGTGTATTTATCAACATCCAATCCAGTTACATTGAATACTGCGACTCCTTTATCGATTTTTGTAGTGTAGTTTTTATTAGCAACTGTTATTGTTACATAACCTGTTTGAGCAATAGGAACTTCCACTGTAATTTGAGCCATTTCATTGTATGGAGTGTCTTTAACAGTCACATTTACCATAGCTTCGTGTTTATCTACAGTGAATGTGTATGATTCAGATGAGCTTTCGTAATTGTTATCTCCAGGATAGTATACTACAACAGTGTGTTTTCCAACAGTTAATTTTGTTTTATCAATGATTATTCTATTGTTTTCCAATTCTTTATCGTTTATTATTTGATCATCAATATATACAACAGGTTTACCTGTACAGGACACAGTAATATTGATTTTTGCATCACCACCAGCAGATAATCCGCTAGGAGTTACATTGATTTCAATGTGTGATTGTGCTTTTTTGATGAAGAATTTATAGGACGCATTTGCATTTAAGTTGTAGTCATCACTGCTTGTGAATGTTACATTAGCCTCTTTAAGACCTGCATTTAATCCATCCAATTCAATTACAGTCAAACCATTGGTAATTTCTTTAGTGTAGGTTTTATCTCCTACTTTAATTTCAATGGTTCCATTAGCTTTTCCGGATACTTTAACAGTAGCTGTAGCATTGTTTGGATAAGTTGTATCTGTTATTGTTACATTTATAGTAGGTTCAACAGCTGAAACTGTGAATGTTGGCTCGATAACTTTAATGTTATAATTATTATCACCATAGAATGTTACTGTAGCCTGTTTAGCACCTTTTAAGAGTTGTTCCATTTCAATAAATGTTTTTACAGTTCCATTATATATTTTACCGTCAACTTCAATGCTCACATTTCCATTAAAGTCATTCAATACTGATACGATAAATGAAATGTTTTCGTTAACTGTTACGTTTTGAGCAATTACTGAAGCTGTTAAGTTTGCTTTGGAAATATTGAAGTATGTGGAGTTTTCTTTAATTCCGTAAGTTCCATCACCTAAGTAAGTCACATTTACTTTATATCTTCCCGCTTTCAAGTCAGTTGCGTTGAATGTAGCAATTCCGTCTTTAATTTCCAGAACAACATCAATGTCTGTTCCGTTAACTACGACTCTTACATATCCTTTTTGGACTTTAGGAACTTTAACAGTAATTACAGAATCATTTCCATAGACAACAGTAGTTGCAGAGACATTTACTAAAGCATCTTTAAGGCCAACCGTATTGTTTGTTGCATTGAAAGCACTTGTGAAGTTTGCATCACCGCTGTAGATTGCAACAACAGTGTTGTTTCCATTTAAGAGCACATTTTCCAATATTGCCCTACCGTTGTCTACTTCTTTTGAGTATTTTTTACCGTTGATGTAGAATGTTACATTTCCGGTTGCTCCAGGAGTAACGGTTGCGATTACATTCTGGTTTTCCTGAGTAATTACAATTGTTGATTTTGCTTTGACAATGTGGAATTTTACATTTTCTGTTGCATTAAAGTTATATTTGTCATCATCTGAAGCTGTGAAGTTAACTAAAGCATCTTTTACGCCTGCAGATAATCCTTTCAAGTCAATTGTAGCAACACCGTTTGTAACTGTTCCGTTGAATACTTTTCCGTCAACAGTAATGTTAATTGTACCATTTGCATAATCAGATACATTAACGACAGCTATTGATTTGGTTGGGTAAGTTACATCATCAATAGTGACATTAATGGTTGGAGTTACTCTTGAGACTTTGAATTCAACTTCAACAGACTTATTACCGTAATTGCTATCACCATAGAATGTTGCATTAGCCATGTAAGTTCCAGCAGGCAATTTATCAATGCCAATTAATGATTTTACATCATCGTCATAATAGCTTACACCACCAATGGTAATGTTAACTTTTCCACTAAAGTCATCAGTTATATTGACCACAAAGCTTGGATTTTCTTTGACAGTGACATTTTGACCAATTACATCAACGACCAGATTACTATTCTTTGTAATGTTGAAGTAAGTGTGATTTGTAGCCACATCATAAGTTTCATCACCCAAATAGGTTACATTTACAATGTATTTGCCGACTCCTAAACCTGTTGCATTGAATTTAGCTTCACCATTTACGATTTTAACAGTTACATTCACAAGAGTATCGTTTACTGTGATTGTTACATATCCTGTTTGCGCTTTAGGAACTTTAACGGTTATCTCAGTTGGAACGCCGTAAGTTTCATTAGTTGCAGATGCATTTACCAAAGCTGTGTTTTTAGCAATTGTAATGTTTTTGAAGCCTTTTGATGAAGTGAAGTTGATGTCTCCATTATAGATTGCTACAATTGAATTGTTTCCAATTGTTAAGTTATTCTTATCCAATAAAGCAACATTATTTACAAGATCAACTGTGTAGTTTCTTCCGTTTACAAAGAATGTTACTGTTCCGGTTGCATTTGTAGTGACAGTAGCTTTTACATCACCATTCACATCCTGAGTTATAGTTGTGGTTGATGCTGCTTTTTCAACAAGGAAGTTTGTTGAATTTGTTTTTGTCACATACCTGCTGTCACCAGTGTAGTTTGCAGTTACTGTGTGAAGGCCACCTGAAATATTGTTCAATGTCAAAGTACCGACACCATCATCATTTATTGTGACTGTGTGGTTTAGGCCATCTATTGTCAGATTTAGTTTTTTGCCTTCAACATCAATTGGCAATGTGACTGTAAATATTGTGTTTTGACCGTATTGATGTGCTTCAACATTTAGTTTTAATGTCCAGTCATCAGTTGCTAGAACATTGAATTTAGTTCCATTATTGTAGTTCAATGCATAAACACTGTCTCCAGGATATGTTACATTGACCACATATTGTCCAGGAGCGTTTAGAACCGTATTGTTTACATTTAAAATAGCCAATCCATTATTGACAGTGACATTTTCATATTTTGTATTATTTACATAAACTGTTAAATTTTCACTAACACCCATAGGCAAGACTACGTAAATAGTAGCATTTCCACCAAGTTTTACATTATTAACTTTTACTGTAATATTATAATCATCGGTTTCACTGACAATGAATAAAATATCAGTGTGGTTTCCATTAAATATGTCATCACCAAGATAGGTTACAGTTCCCCTATATGTTCCATTAGGAAGTCCTACAATATTGAACTGAGCTCCACCCGTGGAGTTCACTTTTTGATAATATGAATCACCATTACTTAATGATAATTCAACAAATCCTCTTGCGGATTCATTAAGCTGAACTGTAATTGTTTCAACTTGGCCCACTTTAATTGAAGTTGTTGGAGTTGCATGAATGGTAGTGTTTAAGCAATATATTTCAAATGAAGTTTGATTCATATTAAACGCATAGTATTCATTTGCTTCAAGCACTACACCTGCAGAGTGTATTCCGACTGTAGTATAGTTTTCTTTTGTTAAATTAAATTCACCTACGTAATTTTCACCTTTTTTGATTGTAGGAACTACAATTATTTTATCTTTACCATGTAAATTGAATCTGACTGTTCCGTTGGAGTTTGTAGTTATGGTTACTGTTGCATTTTCCCCATAGGCAACACTGTTAATATGAACTATTAACCAAGAGTTACGCAAGTTGGTTAAAAATGAAGTTTCATTTTGAGCTCCCAAATGATGGTCATCCTCATCATATGTTGCAGTTACCTTATGGGTTCCTTCAGCAAGATTATTTAAATTCCATTCAGCTGTGGCAACTAACCATTTTGCAACGCCATTTAAAACATCAGCATCATATTCTGCAGTTCCCATCTTAAAGTGGACTTTACCTGAAAGTGTGTAATTGCTTGTATATTTAGGAGTTATTGTAGCAGTAATTACAACTCTATCACCATCAGGGTCACCAGTATGTGTCAGTTCAATTTTGATAGGCATTTTAACGTTTATTGTACCTGATCTGTTTGTACATTTAGCCAGTCCAATGTCGCTTCCATAAATTATGAAATTGGCCTGATAATATGTGTTTGTCTTGAACTGATTATAGGACATGTTGAAATATCCTCCCATACTCTCATTGTTCCATGTTTTCAGATTTTTAACTGAAATGATTGAATTGTTGTTGTCATCAGTAATGTTGGCAAAGAATGTGAATGTTGAATTCCAGGTTACATTCCATGTATCATTTGCCAAAATGTCCATGTAGGTTTGTGTGTGGATTATTCCGTTGTTGAATATCAGATAATCAAAGTTATTTCTCTCCAGATACAAGTCACCGTCGTTCCAAATGGAATATTTTGTTTTTTCCACTCCTAAAGTAGAGTTGTCCTCTAAATATGGAAGGGATTTGTTTGGGTCATCTGCTGTAAGATTATTACGAGTTAAAGTTACATTAGCACCTTTTGCAATTCCAATTGAATTGAATGAATTGGTGAATGTGGAATTGATGACTCTTGATATTCCTGAGTTGAAATATATTGCAGAGGCATTATCCTCATCCACATGAGTGTCATTGAATTTTACAGTATCGATTGTGACATTTCCATCGACATACATTCCACCACCACGGTCCCATGATGCCCATGTGTAGTTGATTAATGAATTTTTAACTGTTGCATTAATATTGGACAGGTAAAGTGTTCCTCCTTTATAGTTAGCACCTGAATCGTTGAAAGTGGCTTTATTAATTGTTACATTATCAGAGTTAACCCATGCAATGGATCCTCCGTTTCTAAATGCAGTTTCATCATGAGTTATAATATTATAGATCAATGAATCATTACAGTTATCAGCGGAAATTGATCCACCTGACAAGTGTGCTTCGTTGGATTCGAAACTTGAATCTTTTACTGTGATGTTTTTAGAGTTTTCCCAGTATATTGCACCGCCTTCACCATAAGGAACACCCTGTGGATCGATACGAATTCCAACAACATTATATTTGAAATGAATATTTGTAATGTTGGCATTATCAGAGGTGAATCCTGCTATTGCACCACCGCAATCTCTAGCAGAGCATGAAGTGAAGTTTGAATCAAGAATTGTTACATTATTCCCTCTTAAAACAAGTGCTCCACCATTGGTTAGGGAGTTACATTCAGTGAATGAGACATTTTTAATTGTCATGTTGTCTGATTTATCATCAACATATATTGCACCGGCATTTATGGAGATACATTTATTGAATGTTGTGTTCATTACAGTACCATTGTTTCCAATCCAGTCAATGGCTCCACCACGGCCTTCAATAGCATTTGAAATATAGTTTTCATCGAAAGAACAGTTATCCACAATACAATTGTCACTTCCAGGACCTACATAGATTGCTCCACCACTATAGTCTGCAGTGTTGTTTGTGAATGTGTAATTGTTAATGTGAATATTACTTACACCTAACCATGCAAGTGCCGCACCTGATTTGGTTGCATGGTTTTTAACGAATGTGTTGTTTTCACCGAATCCTCCGGTAGCGCCTTTTTCTCTGCATAATGCTGCACCAAACTCAGCTGTGTTTGTAACGAATTTGGTATGTGTAAGGTTTACTAAAGTTGCATTACAATCAATTGCCCCACCATTTTTGGAAGCAAAGTTGTCTTTAAATATCAGGTGTGAAAGTTCACTTCCACTTGATGCACCGTTCAGATATAAAGCACCACCGTATACTGCTTCATTATCAGTGAAATTAGTGTATTTGATTTCACCTTTCTGTGCAAGCCAGTCAACAGCTCCACCACGGTTTCCTGCCTTATTGCTTTCAAAGTCAGAATCAAAGACCACATTAGTAGTACCTACACCACCTACATAAACAGCACCCCCGTTGTTTCCTGCTGTGTTGTTGTAGAATTTAGTTTTATTTAATCTGACACCGGATGCTTCCAAGTTAATTGCACCACCATCATGGAAGGCATTGTTCTTTTTGAATGTTACATCTGTAATGTTTGTGTGGCCTGAAGCACTGCCTACATGAATTGCTCCCCCATCATATGCATTGTTGTTTGTGAAATTGGAGTTTATGATTTTGTTATTGTCTGAATCGATGTCAATAGCACCACCATGACCTGCAGCGGCATTGGTTACATTGTTATCCTTAAAGTTACAGTGATTTATTGTGAAATTGTCACTGCCGACACTGGCATAAATAGCACCACCCATCTCATCGGCATAGTTTCCTGTGAAATTATAGTAATCAATAGTGATATTTTTCACGTTCAACCATGCAAGAGCAGCACCTGCAATTCCTGCATGATTATATTTGAATTCATTGTGATGACCTGAACCGTTTGTAGCGCCCTGTTCCCTACATAATGCTGCACCGTATGCACCTGCATAGTTGGATTCGAACAATGTATATGTAAGGTTCATTTTAGTTGAGTTACAGTCTATTGCACCACCGTTTCCAAGAGCATTGTTGTCTGTGAAGATTGCATGAGTAATGTTGGTATTGTTTGAAACACCGTTAAGGTATATTGCACCACCATTGATAGCTGAATTTAAAGTGAAGTTAGTGTATTCTATATGACCAGCATATGCTCTCCAATAGACAGCTCCACCATTATTGTATGCAACATTGGATGTGAAATTTGAATTATAAATCTTATTGGTTGTACCTACACCACCAACATAGATACCACCACCATTGCGATGAGCAACATTCCATACGAATTTAGTGCCGTTTAATGTTACACCGGATGCCTGAAGGTTAATAGCTCCACCATCCACTTCTGCAGTGTTATCTCTAAATGTTGTATCTGCAATATGAGTATTACCTGATTTACTACCTACAAATATTGCACCACCATAGAATGCATTGTTGTTGGTGAAGTTTGAGTTTGTAACGTTTGTATTGTCTGCAACTATATCAATAGCTCCTCCATGACCCCCTGTTTCATTAGTAATGTTGTTTCCAACAAACACTGAACCGTTAATACCAGAGTTGTCACTTCCATTACCTATAAATATTGCTGCACCGCTTGCATTTGCAGTGTTGTAGTAGAACTTGTAGTCATTGATATGGATTCCTGTTACGTTTAACCATGCAAGAGCCGCACCGGCAATATCTGCATGATTGTATTTGAATGTGTTGTTTTTACCTGATCCCCCAGTAGCACCGGATTCCCTGCATAATGCAGCACCGTATTCTCCCGCATAGTTTGAAATGAATTGGGTGTTGTAAAGCTGACCTCCTGTTGCGTTCCAGTCAATAGCACCACCGTTTCTGGTAGCGTTGTTCTGCTTGAATATTACATTTTCAATCCTACTGTTTGGAGATGATCCTCCAATGTATACTGCTCCACCGTGCTCAGCAAGGTTTCCTGTAAAATTGGATTTCTCTATACGGCCAGCAGTCGAATTCCAATTCACAGCACCACCACGAACTGTAGCATTGTTGTACATGAACACTGCTGAATAGACATAGTTGTTGTCACCGGTTCCTCCTGCAAATATTGCACCACCGTTTTCAGCTGTATTTTCCCTGAAATAACTGTTATTTACTGCTACGGAAGATGCTACCAAGTCAATAGCTCCACCTAAAGTGATGGCATTATTGCCTATGAATCCGGAATTAGTGATGTTAATGTGTCCTGCATCATCTTTGTTAGGGTCTTTTCCAACATATATTGCACCACCAGTATAAGCATTGTTGTTTGTGAATGTTGAGTTTAAGATTCTACCGGTGTCTGCGTACCATTCAATAGCACCACCATGTCCTTCACTCA
Organism: uncultured Methanobrevibacter sp.; assembly: GCF_900314615.1. NCBI lineage: Archaea > Methanobacteriati > Methanobacteriota > Methanobacteria > Methanobacteriales > Methanobacteriaceae > Methanobrevibacter > uncultured Methanobrevibacter sp. The sequence goes on from NZ_OMWA01000005.1 coordinate 85,444, forward strand.
GACTGGTTACATTGTTTCCTACGAATGTGGAATTGAAAACTGTACAGTTGGTACTTCCAATACCTACATAGATTGCACCACCACTGAATTCTGCAGTGTTATCTTTGAATTTATAAGTGTCAATGTAGATGTTTTCTGCTTTCATCCAAGCAAGTGCCGCACCGGCAATTGTAGCATGATTTGAGATGAATGTATTGTTTCTGCCGGAACCATTGGTAGCACTAGCTTCCCTACATAAAGCAGCTCCGTTTTCAGCACGGTTCAATTGGAATGTAGTGTTGTAAAGACGCATGTTTGAAGCGTTACACTCTATAGCACCACCGTTTTTAGTAGCATTGTTAGTTGAGAATATGTTATTGGTGACATTACAGTCTGTAGCAGTTGAATTGAAGTATATTCCTCCACCGTATTCTGCAAAATTATTTGAAACAACAGAGTTATTTATTACACCGTTTTTACCGGCCCAGAATATAGCTCCACCTTTCTGGATACCGTCACCATATGCTTTAGTTTTTCCAGTATGCACAATGTTGTCATTGTAAATTCCACTGGTATTACCGTTAATAAGCCTTACATCATTTATAATTACATTCTCTCCGGTAATATTAAATATTCTTGCATATGCTAACGCATCGATACTGTATCCATTACCATTAATTGTAATTGTATCGGTGATATTCATACACCAGTCATCCGGATCTTGGACTTTACCTCCCCAATCTTCCACTGCTGTGAAAATATAATCTCTTGTCAGATTAACGGTTTTATTGCCGCTAATAGCTTCATCGATTAAACGCTGAAGAATTTTGAAATCCCCTCTTTCAAAGGTATCGGCAGTTCTAAAGCTGGATTTGGCTTCTTTGTAGAGATAAGCACTATCTTCAAAACCTACAGTCACATTATATTCAGTGTCACGTGTTAAATTTACCCTGGTACTTACAACAAATCCTGCGGTTCTGAAATAATCTACATAATCCTGATATGAATCCAATATTATCTGTGTGACTAACGCATCATCTTTAGTGATATTAATGACAAGTGTGAAATCATGACCGTTTGGATCTTTTGGACGGGACACTATTACAGTACCAAGTACAGTATCGGTAGCACTGCTAGCAGTCATTGCCAATATATAATCTTCATTACCCTTAAAGTAACAGTCATCAATCCTTTTTACATAAGTAGAACCTGCACTACTTTTCATAGTAAGTGTAGTTCTGCCTGCACTAATGTCACCTTCATCATCAAAATTATTATAATCCCTATATATTACTGTATCATCACTACCTGTATCATCAACAACAACATAGTATATTGCACCACCATTATGAGATGCTATATTATTGGTGAAAGTGGAATTATGAATTGATACAATAGTACCTACAGAACCTGCATAATAGAAAGCTCCCCCATTATATGCATAAGAGTCATTGAATGTTGAATCATAGAAGTATATGTAAATATAACTTCCCACATAAACGGCACCACCATATCTTGTAGCATTACACCCTTCGAAAGTACAGTTGGTTACTTTATGATAATTGGTATTGAAATACAATGCACCACCATCATATGTAGAGGTGGAGTTGGTGATATTGGAATCATATATGTCAATATTTTCGCCTGATATATACATCCCACCACCATTCTGAGCAGATGCATTAATGATATTGATTAACCTTAAAGTACCCCGACTTTCAAGCCAGTATATGGCACCACCATTAGCAGAGGAAGTGGAATTTATAATAGTTACATTATACATATTACCGCCGGTAGGACGGGAACTTCCATACATGTAACCCCAGTATATGGCACCACCATTACCCTCTGCTGAGGAATTAATAATGGTTGCATTGGCAAATACAGAATTACTGTCCCATACCGCAACAGCACCACCTACTAATCCTGCACTGGAATTGATAATAGTAATGTTCTCAAATATGGTATTGGTAGACCATTTGATAGCTAATGAACCTCCTTTCTGTGAGGAACAGTTGATGAAAGTGATATTTTTCAATTTACTATCGATAGCATTGAAATACATACCTCCACCCCAGACATCGGATTTTGTTGCAGTTGTGGTACAGTTAATAAAAGTACAATTTTCAAAGTAGAAATATTTTCCTCTCTGGTTGTGTGAAAATGCTCCTCCTTCCTGTAGCGCATGATTATCAATAAAGTCTACATTGTAGATGTAGAAATAGTTAAATGAATTATCATTTCCACTGTCAAAACGGATAGCTCCACCACGACCGTTGCTTCCATAGGTAGCATGGTTTGAGATAAAGGAAGAATTTAATAAATGTACATTTGTAGTTTTAGTATTGAAATGGATTGCTCCACCGAATTGGCCAACAACATAATTGCTTTTAAAAGTATTGTTAAACATCATCAAATCAGTTGGACTTTCAAAGAACAATGCTCCACCACTACCTGCATAATTACTTTCAAATTTTGAATTATTTATTGTTAGATTTACTGAATTTTGAGAAGTGATAGCACCGCCATGACCTTTTTGGGCATGATTTCCTATAAAAGTACAGTTATTTATTACTGAATTTACAGAAGCACTACCTACTTCAATAGCTCCACCACCATAAACATTAGAGTTGTATGTTGCAGAATTATCTGTGAATCTTGAATTGTTTATTAATGCTTTTTTACCGGTTATATAAATAGCTCCAGCACGACCTAAATTGGTAGCAGAATTTGAGGTAAAAGAACAGTTATCAACAGTTAATTCATCAACTGAACAGGATATTGCCCCGGCTAATGTATATGCTTCATTTGAAGTGAAAGTACAATTTTTTATTAAAGTACCCGCACCACTACTTGAAATATGAATTGCCCCACCATCAGAGGATGAAGCTTTATTATTCTTAAATACGGAATTTGTAATTTTTAAATTGGCAACATTATTTCTAAGTCTTATAGCTCCACCGCCCAAAGAAGTTGCAGTATTGCCGTCAAAAGTACAGTTTGTTATGTTAACAATATTATCATAACTGTATCCTAGTGACAATGCTGCAGCGGTAGGTGCCTTATTGTTTAAAAAGGTACAGTTTTGAATCAGCAGTGTGGATCCAGGCTTCACACCATAAAACTCTACAGCACCAAAACCTTGATTCTGATTACCTGAATTACTGTAAGCATTTGCAAATATGATATTCTTTAATACAACTGCACCTGCTGTACCTGAATGGTCATGGCCATCATAACCAATTGCAAATATTCTTGCCAGATTGTTTCCGTCAATTGTATATCCATGTCCGTCTATTGTTATTGCCTTTGTAAAGCTTATTCCATTAACATAAGCGGAATCACTAGACGTATAAGTATAATTCATTTTCAAATCGATTGTAGCTGAATTATCCCCATTTATTTTTTCATTCAACTGCGTAAATGATCCTCCACCCGTCTTTAAAATATCTTCTCCAGATATCGAGCTGAGTGATAAATCATTACTTGCTCCAACAACTTCCTCATCGGAAGTCGCCAATGTCTTATTTGTATCATCCGCATGAACATCGGCAGCTGAAACTGCAGATATTGAGCAAATAATACATAATAATAAGCATATTATTAAAATCTCTCGTTTATTCATACATTCATCTCTCCATTAATCGATGTAATATTTATTTTACACCAATTATTTTTCGAAAGTTGATATGTATTTTAGAAAAAGAAATTATATAAGTATTACTATTTTAAAAAAATTTGAAAAATATAAAATTTTATTCATAATTTAGAAAAAATTATAAATTTTATTCAAAAATAAATTTTTAATAAAAACATAACTGTAATAAAAAAAATAATTATTAAAAAATATTCAATGATAATAAATCATTCTGAATATTTATATAAAAAAATATACTAATAGTATACAATATTAAAAATTGAATGAAATAATTAAATGAGAACCAATATTAATAGAAAATAATAGACAAATTACAGAGTTACAGAAAAAAATATACAGTATATATTGCCCTTTTTCATTACAACCATTTAAATCAATTAAAATCTGTAATTTATCCAAAATTAGGTAAAAATTAAGAAAATAAACATATATTCCATCACTCCAATTTAATGATGAAAAATAAGCTATTTAAAACATATAAATATGAAATAAAGACCATTTTAAAGAAATAATGAAAATTATATTGTAAATTTATACAATAACTTAAAGTAAATTATTTTTTAATATTGGCTAAAATTTTTTTACAACTACAATATCCAAGATGGTTAGAAGTCAAGTGTCCATCTGTCGATCAAACTACACTCCTCCAAATTGAATCACAAAATAGAACAAAAGATGCTTCAAAAAAAACTGAGCAAATATTTAAAAAAATGGAAATATTGAAATCAATAAATAATCACTGAATTTATTAAACATAATTTCCATTGAAAAATATATTGTATACAAAAATGTAAACTATTTTCGATATCTCCTTGGCCTAATTAGCCCAATCAGAGCACAAATCAACAGTATAATCCAAACAGGATTACCAGTTGCATAATCTGACAAGTTAACCCACTCTGAAGAGAGTTTACCATAAGATTTACCCTCATGTGTTGCACCAGACCCCTTATCAAAATCAACATTTATCATGAATGATTCTGATACCTCATCATATTTATCGTCACCTGAATATGAAACGAAAATGCTGTAGTCACCATATTTTAAACCTGAAAGTTCAAATACCGCTTTTCCATTTTTAACAGCTTTTGTGTAAACCTTACCATCAATCTCAATTGTTACAGTGCCTTCAGCATCACTAGGAAGAGTTACAGTGAATTTTTTACCGTCGAAATCGATGTTGTCTTCAGTGAGCTTGATTTTCACTTTGGATACTTTAAAGGATCCTTCACTCTCATCAGGCAAGTATTTATCATCACCAGAATAGTAAATGCCAAATTTATATTTTCCCGCCTTGAGTTTAGGAATTGTGAATGTCACTTCACCATTTCTTAAAGATTTGGTGTATGATTTGCCGTTTATAATGATTGTTACATCTCCTGTTGCATCTTCAGGATATTTGATATTGATTATTTCATCATCCCCCACCTTGATATCTGAAATAATGATAGAAACATCACCAACATCCGCCCTAACATGGAATACTGCACTTGTATTAACACTTGTGTAATTTTCATTGCCTTTATAGACTGCAAATGCATTATGAGCGCCTAAAGGCAAATTAATCAGATTCCATGTTGCCTTACCATCATAGTTTAATGTATTTCCTAAAGCTAAAACATCAGTGGTTTTGACACCATCCTCCAATGGAATCTCAATTGTTAACCCATCAACAGTGATTAATACAGTTCCAGGAGCATTGACAGTAACATTCAATACTTCAATTTCGCCTTCTTTAATGTCAACTACTTCAATTTTAATTTCAGGTGTTAATTTTGCTACATTGAAACATGCATGTGTTGAATTTGGCTTGTATTTATTGTCTCCGCTGAATGTTACATCAACATCGTAGTCTCCTCCCGCAAGACTATCGTATTCAAATACTATCTGCCCATCATAAACCGGAAGATCATTGTATGTTTCACCACAGACTGTAACGTTTACAGTCCCGTTGCTGTCTTTTGGAGCTTTAACTGTTATAACAATAGCTTCACCGTAAGTGATGTCTTTAACGTCGATTTCAATTGGAGAATCTCTCTGTATAACAGTTACATTTTCACATGTGAAATTGTTATCCGAACTATTTAAGTCTTTTTCAAGAGCCCCAACAGATACTGTATTTTTAACTTCTCCTGCAGATATTGCTTTAACGGTTAATGTTAAAGTAGCACTGGTTGAAGAGTTTAAGTTACCGACATACCATACTCCTTCATTTTCGCTGTAATATCCGTATTCTGTATCAGCTGATATGAATTTGAGTGATTTTGAAAGTTTTTCAGAGACTTTTACATTTGTTGCATTACCTAAACCTGCATTATAAACCACAATTGTGTATGTGATCTCCTCATCCACATAAACTTCTCTTGCATTTGCTGATTTGACAATATTAAGGTCAACTCCAGGATATATTTCAAAGGAAGTCCTGTTTGCGGATTTAAAGTAGTTGTTTGTTTCAGGATAGTCTAATTCAACCTCATATACTCCGAAGTCAAGTTCAGGAATTTCAAATTCAGCACAGCCGCTTTCATTGACTTTAACTTCATAAGTTTTGCCGTTTAAGTTGATTGAAATTGTATTGGCCTCATTTTCAGGAACTTTTATAATCATTTTTCCTTTTTCGCCGTAAGTGTAGTTTTCAATTGTTGGAATTATGAATGAAGCGATTTTCATAACTTTAAATGTTGTTGAGTTAATTGCCGGGAAGAAATCTTCACTGCCAGTGTATTTAACTGTCACATTATATGTTCCGCAATGCAAACTGGTTAAGACAATTTGAGGGGTTTTGCCATCCTCTAAAGTGAAATTGCCTATTTCAGCACCATTCAGCAATACTGTAACGTTTCCAGAAGGTACTGTTTCATTTTGCCTGTCAACAATACTGATGACAAATGATTCATTTTCAAGATAGTACATATCAGTAGCCGGAATAATTGCATAAGCTAATTTTTTGGATGTTGAATTTTCAATTCCAGTGTAATAATTATCATCCGGATGGAATACTAATTCATATAATTTATCGGAACTTGAAGCATATTTAAATCTGGCCATACCTGAAATATTTGTTTTGACTGTTTTGCCGGTGAGAAGATTGTTCTGCCTGTCATAAATATAAAATGTTATGTCCTGATAATCCTCATACTGTGTTTGATAAATATTATCATAATCGCCAGGTTTTACGTCGTCTGCAAGTACAACAGGAACTCTACGTTCACTGCCAGTGTTTGTAACACCGTCAATACCTAAGTAAGTCACATTGGTAAGGCCGATTGTTCCGTCATTCCATATTGCATTGACTAAATTGTCATTACCCCTAAGTGTTGCTACAACATCAATTGTTTGATTATTATTAGTTTTTGTTACGTTTAAGACTAAATCCTGAGAATCCGCCTTGTTGTTGAGCAATACGGAGTCGATAATTTCAAGATTATTTTTTGCAAGATAAATAGCTGAACCTTTACTTGCAACATTTCCTGTCAGTATGCAGTCTGTTAAAATTTCATTTGACTGGGATTTCCAGTATATTGCTCCACCCTGTTTTGCTGAGTTATTAGTGAAGTTAGCACCGTTAAATGTAGTGTAGAGATTGTCTCTTAAAAATACTGCTCCACCCAGTTTTTCTGCATTATTTTTAATGAAATTACAGTCAGTAATAGAACCTATATCACCAGTCCATGATACAGCTCCACCGGATCCACCCAATACTTTATTTCCGTCACTGTCAATATATTTATGAACTCCTCTTGCATCTTCATCAACAAGACCTAAAGCTTTGTTATCTGTGAAATTGCATGATTTTACTGTACCGTTGTGACCGTACCAGAATACTGCACCACCATTTCTCAAAGCAGTGTTGTTGATTAAGTTTGAATTGGAAAGTCTACCGTTGACGGCTCCTTCCTGGAAGTCAACAGCTCCGCCGTTAAGTCCTGCAAAGTTATTTTCAAACAGTCCGTTGTCGATAGCTACATTGTTGCAGTGGCCTTCACCTCCGTCATCGCTTCCTTTTAAGAATACTGCACCACCTGAGTAAGCAGCACGGTTGTCTTTGAATTTTGAACCATTGATGATTCCGTTTTGGCCAACCCAAAGGACTGCTCCACCGTCACCGCCGCCGTTGGCATCAGTAATATTGCCCAGAGCAGTGTTGTTTGTGAAAGTGGAATCTTTGATTGTACCGTCAATTCCACTCCAGTATATACCCCCACCGGATCTTTTTGCAACATTATTTACAAATGTTGAGTTGTCCACAATACCGTGTCTGGCTCCATGATACCAGTCAATAGCACCACCATTATATCCTGCTATGTTATTTGCGAAGTATGAACTTCTAAATGTTGTATTGTCGCATTTTTCATCTTCACTTCCCTGCAGGAATACTGCTCCACCACGTTTAGCTGCAGTATTATTTACGAAATTGGAATAGATAACGTTACCCAGTGCCCCGGACCACATTACAGCTCCGCCGTCACCTCCGTATGTGACGTCACCTAAAACGCTTGTAGCGTTGGCTATACCTAAAGCTTTGTTGCTGTAGAATTTTGAATATTTTATTGTACCGTTGTGACCGTTCCAGAATATTGCTCCTGCTGAACGTTTAGCAGTGTTGTTAATGAAAGTGGCATTTTCCACTAAACCATCTTCAGCACCTGCATGCCAGTCAATAGCTCCACCATTTGTTCCTGCAACGTTATCTGCAAAGTAAACGTTTCTGAATGTAGTATTTTTATTTCCGTGATCGCACGGTTCAATATATACCGCCCCACCACGGCCACCAACATCATAATCAGGGTTTTTAACAGCTTCATTGTCAGTGAATCTGCAGTCATCCACAAGACCGTTCAGACCTGCCCAGAATATTGCGCCTCCGTCACCGACATTTCCATAGGAACCTGGATTTAGACCTTTTGCAGTGTTGTTTGTGAAATTGGAACCTATAATCTCACCGTCATGACCTCTCCAGTATACTGCACCACCATTGGCGTTAGCTGTGTTGTTTTCAAATGTGGAATTGAATATGTTACCGTTATGTGCGCCTTCATGCCAGTCAACAGCACCACCGTTGGTTCCAGCTAAATTGTTTGCAAATTCACAGAAACTGAATGTTGAGTCAGTACAGTTTCCAGCATCACTTCCCTGAAGGTAAACTGCTCCACCACGTCTTGCTGCAGAGTTTTTTTCGAATTTACAGTTGTCAACAAGACCTTTAGCACCAGTCCACTGTACGGCACCACCGTTACCGCCGTATGTTAAATCACCATAGGAATCTTTATATTCAACAATACCTAATGCAGTGTTGTTTTTAAAAGTGGAATCTTTTATTGTACCGTTTGTTCCAAACCAGAATACCGCACCTGCAGATCTGTTAGCGACGTTGTTTTCAAATGTTGAGTTGATAATGGCCCCATCATGAGCTCCACGGTTAAAGTCAACTGCACCTCCGTTAATTCCTGCAGTGTTGTTTGTGAATTTATCATTTGCAAATGTGGTGAAACTGTTGTCTCTTAAAAATACTGCACCCCCTAATCTTCGAGCAGTGTTGTCTGTGAATGTGGAATCATTTATTTTACCAATATCCCCAATCCAGGATATAGCTCCGCCAGAACCTCCTAAAATAGGATTTCCGTACTCATCGACATATTTATGCACTCCTCTCGCATCACTGTCAACAAGACCCAATGCCTCATTTTCGATGAATGTTGTGTTGAACACTGTACCATTGTGTCCGTACCAGAATAATGCTCCACCATTTCTAAGTGCAGTGTTGTTGATAAATACTGAATTTGACAGTTTACCGTTGGTAGCTCCCTGCTGGAAGTCAACAGCACCACCGTTTAAACCTGCTCTGTTGTTTTTAAATACACCATGGTCTACAAATACATCATTACAGTGAACATCAGTTCCGTTGTCTGATCCTTTAAGGTATATTGCACCACCGGAGTATGCAGCTGTGTTGTTTTCGAAATATACCCTGTCGATGAAACCTTCAGGACCTACCCAGAGGACAGCTCCACCGTCTCCACCGCCGTTTGCATCTGTAATATCACCTGTAGCAGTGTTGTTTATGAAAGTACTGTTTCTGATTGTACCGTTTATACCGCTCCAGTATATACCACCACCTGATCTGTGAGCAGTGTTGTTTATGAAAGTGGAATTTTCCACACAACCGTTTGCAGCACCTCTAAACCAGTCTACAGCACCACCATTGTATCCTGCAGTGTTATTTATGAAAAGGGAATTATAGAATGCTGTATCGTGACCGTTACCTACATCACTACCCTGCAGATATACTGCTCCACCACGACCACCGGATTTGGTAGCATTGTTGTATTGAGCATAGTTGTTTATAAATGTACAGTTGTCTACAATACCCTGTGCACCTGTCCACATTACAGCTCCACCGTAACCACCATAGGTAACATTACCATAGGAATCTGTGTAATTGACAATACCTAAAGCAGTGTTGTTGATGAAAACTGAATCTTTGATTGTACCGTTTGTACCGAACCAGAATACTGCACCTGCAGACCTGTTAGCTTTATTATTTACGAATGTTGAATTGAAGATAACCTCATCGTGAGCTCCACGGTTGAAATCAATAGCTCCACCATTGATTCCCGCAGTGTTATTGATGAAGTGAGTGAAGTCAAATGTGATTTTGGAGTTTTCACGCATGAAGATTGCTCCACCAAGTCTAGGAGAAGTATTGTTTATGAAATAGGTGTTATTTACAAAACCTATTGAACCTATCCAGTAGATTGCACCACCATTGTTATTTTGAACAAAACATCTGGTGAAATTGGAATCCAGCATTGTAACGTTATTTCCGGAAATGTAGATAGCTCCACCATCTTCCACACCGTAACAGTCCACCATATTGGATGAGGATATTTTTATATCATTACCGTCGATATCAATGGCTCCACCTGTTGTTGAGTTACAGAATGTGAAATTGGAGTTTTCAATGTTTGTGTATTCACCGAATCTTATATATACTGCTCCACCGGCCCTTTCGGATTTCACATGATCAAATGATGTTCCTGAAACATTTGTATGTTCTCCAAAAATGTATAATGCTCCACCATCATTGGTTGCAGAACATCTTGTGATGTTCAAATCAGTTATTTGTGCATTTGAACCTGCAATAAACATCACACCACCATTACGGGAAGTACAATATTTGAAATTGGACTGGCGTATTGAAGCATCATCTCCTCCAATCGCAATAGCTCCTGCTGCACCGAATCCTCCTCCTTCACCATTATAATCCGGTGCGATACAATATGTGAAATTGGATTTTTCGATATTTGCGTTTTCACCCATTATGTATATAGCTCCTCCGGAACCGCCTCCTTCTGCAATGTTTTTGAAAAATACAGACGAGGTAATATTTACGTTATTTCCATAAATGAATATTGCACCACCAAAACCTGCAGTGTCACTTTTGGAAGAACTTGCATTTGCAAATGCAAAGAGACTGTCGGCAATCAATACGTCGTCCCCTTCAATGTAAATGGAACCTCCTGACTCAACAGTCCAGCTGTAGGTGAGATTATCATTGATAATGCTTGCATTTGTACCTAAAATATAGATGATTCCACCAGTATTTGCAAAACTGCGGACGAAATTTGAATCCTTGACAAGCGCAAGGTCTCCTTCAATAAATATGGCTCCACCACGACTGTTTAATGCCTGTGTTCTATCAAATGAACAGTTTATAACTGTCGTATTGTAACCACCAAGATAGAATGCACCGCCGTCACCATATCTTGCAATACAGGTATTGATAACACCGTTGAGGATGTTTACGTCATCTTCTCCTGTAATGTAGATGACTCCGCCGTCATTGGTAGCATTTGAATAGCCGATGTTGAAATGATTTACTGTTGCATGGTCACCTGCAATGTATAAGGCACCGCCCTGATTGGTTGCTGAGGTCATGTTTGATACGAATCCGTCAATATATGCATGTGAACCTTCAATGTTTACAACACCTCCGTCAAAAGCAGTACACATTATAAATGTACAGTTTAATAGTTTTGTGTAGTTTCCTGTAATATCAACTGAACCTCCACGGCCGCTTTCCTGATTAACCCTGTTTTGCAGGAACTTTGAATTGGACACAGTTGCATTTGCTCCGGCAATATAAAGAGCACCACCATCATAATTGTCTGCAATACATCTTGTAAAGCTTGAATTGTTGATTTTAGTGAAATCACCGGCCACATAAATTGCTCCTCCATAGTTGGTTGCATTGGTAAGGGAAATGTTAAAATCAGCAATATTTGCATAATTTCCTTCTACGAATATTGCGCCACCATTATTTGCCGCAAAACTCATAATGCAGGAATAACCGTCAATTAAAGTATTTGAACCGTTAATGTAAATTACACCCCCATCATAAGCATTACATTGCATGAAAGTGGAATTAAGTATTTTTGTATTGTTTCCATGAATTGCAATGGATCCTCCGCAACCAGTCTGGTTATTTACCTTGTTCATTGTAAAGCTGGATTTGTAAATGGTTGTGTTTAAACCTAAAACATATATTGCACCACCATTGTGATTGTAAGCTGTACACATGGTGAAATTGGAATTGTGAATGTTTAAATAGTTTCCTGCAACATAAATTGCACCGCCATAGTTGGTTGCATTGGTAAGAGCTATATTGAAATCGGCGATTGTTGCATAATCTCCTGCAACATACATTGCACCACCGTCATTGTTAGCAAGACTTTTAAGACAGGAATAACCGTCAATCAATGCATAATCCCCATCAATATAGAGTACTCCACCATCGTAGGCAGTACACATTTCAAATGTTGAATTCAATATTTTTGTAAAGTCACCTTTTACATATACAGCTCCACCTTTGGCATTAGCTCCGGTTACCCTATTTTGAATCAGTTCAGCATTAATGATTGTTGTATTTAACCCTTCAATGTAAATTGCACCACCATCCCTATTATAAGCGATGTTTTTAGCAAGAGTAATATCAGTTATGATTGCGAAATCTCCTGCAATATATAACGCTCCGGCGTATTCAGTTGCATTATTGAATTCAAAGTCAACATTATGGACCTGAACTTTGTCCCCTTCTATGTAAAATGCTCCTCCTCTTGCAGCGAAGCTGTGCATACCTGTTACATTGATTATTTTAACGTCATCACCAGCAACATATACAAAACCGCCTTTGGATGCAGTACAGCGGTCGAAATTACAGTCTATAATTTGAGTGCCGTTACCTAAAACGTTCAGTGCACCTCCCTGACCTATACCGACATTAACCCTGTTCATGGTAAAGTTACAGTTTTTAATATAGGTATCAGAGCCTTCTACAAATACTGCACCGCCGTGATAAGCTGCAGCAGCACATTTATCAAAGAGAGAATCTGTGATGTTTACATTATGACCGTATACATATATTGCACCGCCGTTCAGTGTTGCATTGGAGAGGGTGAAAACGGAGCGTGAAATGCTTGAGTTTGAACCTCTAACGCAAATTGAACCACTTCCTCCGTCAGCACGGTTAAGCATGAATGTTACGTTATCAATAACACCCCCGTTACCTGTCCATGTAAGTGCACCTCCGTCACGTGCCGCCCTGTTGTTGATTATTGTGGAGTTATATAACTTACCGAAGTTACCGGAAATATAACCTGCACCACCGTCGTGACCTGCACTGTTTCCAATCATTGTAATATTCACCACAACTCCGTTATTTCCGGCAACATAACCTGCACCGCCGTCATAAGCTGCACTGCAGTTAATGATTGTAGAATGTCTTACTCCGACATTATCGCGAAGAAGAGCTATATAATACGGATCCACACCTTCTGTGTCAATGTTGCTTGCAGACAGATATATCGCACCACCATTGTTTTTGGCAGATTCTGCGATAAGTGTACAGTATTCTATTGATGCTCCAACGTCAAGATAGATTCCTGCACCGTCTCTTGCCTCATCTTTTGTGAAAAGGGAATGGTGGATTACTGCAAATATTCCGCTTACATATATTGCACCACCGTTTTGATATGCGACGTTATTTGAAAAAGTAGAAGCGTTGATTATAGTTATACCGTCAAATACTGATACATCATCTTCAGGTTTCTGGTAAATACCTGCACCGTTACCTCTTTGAGCTGTATTGTTGATGAAATTACAGTCATAAATCATACCGTTGATACCACTCCATACAAGAGCTCCACCGTTCTGGGAAGCTGTGTTATTGATAAAAGTACAGTTTGATACCACTCCACGGTCACCGTCTATATATGCTCCACCACCGTTTCTGCCGGCAGTACAGTTGATTACGGTCATGCCGTTTACTGTACCTCTGTTGCCGTATATGTATGCAAAACCGCCGTCTGTACCTGCGCTGCATGCTATGAATGTGCTTGAGTAAAGACCGTATTTTTTAAGAGCTTCCGGAGATAAAGTGGAAATATTGTTTACAGTGGAGTACAGGTAAAGGGCACCGCCGTTTACACCTGCATGGTCATTTATGAATACTGAATTGTTTAAATAAATTCCAATATCGAAAAATATGGATCCTCCGTTATTTGAAGCGGAGTTATTTGTGAATCTTGATGAAAGAACGTCCAGCAATGTTCCTCTTGCAGATATTGCTCCACCGTTTGCTGCTTTATTGTTTATGAATAAGGAATTGACTATTTTTGAATTTGTGGTTATTGTAGAGGTATTTGCAATGTAGACTGCTCCTCCGCTTGTTAAAGCGACGTTGTTTATGAATTTTGAATTGATGATGCTGACGCTGTCATCAGCAGTAAAACTGACAGCAGAACCGTTAACACCATATGCATTGATGAAATTGATATTTTTCAAAGTAACCTGTGAATTTCCCATTATTTTAAATATTGAAGATTGACCTGCACCGTTTAAGGTATATCCTGCACCGTCAATTGTCAGGTCCTTGTCAATGGTGATTCCGTTTTTATCACCATCACCTGCATAAGTATAGTTTCTATCGAGCACCACAGTCGCTCCGGAACCGGCACTTTGCACTACCCCGTCAAGCTGGTTAAATGTTGCAGAGGATGCTTTTAATGCATCAAAATCATCAGTCATTTCGATGGTATTTTGACCATCTACGCCAGATATGGCATTGTTGACTGCATTATCTGTCGCTGAGACAACAGACAGTGCAGAAAACAACACCAAAACCATTAAAATCAATATTGTTATTTTTTCCTTATTCATACATACAACTCCATATTTTATTAGATATAAAATAGGCCGTTTTTCGACGCCTACATTGATATTAATTTAAGTTAAAAGATGTATATATGTTTTTGTTTATTGTAGAATGGCCAAAAAACTATATAAGGTTCAGAAAATATTAAAATTGATGAACATTTTCACAAATTGGGCGCGTAATGTAATTAATATTTGACTAAAATGCAATATAAATACAATATTACACCAAAAGCAAATGTTAAAAATAAACCACATCAAGCATTATAATATAATATAATATTATTATAAAGCAATCTAAAGATTAATTTGAATTATTACAAACAAAAACAATAATACTTGAACAAATTTAAGGCCTAATATAAAAATACCTAATTCTACAAGATATAATTTTTAAAAATTGAAAACAAAAAAACAGAAATTATATGAAAAAAATATCAAACTGTATAAAAAAAAGAAATGAAGAAAGTAATCTTATTTGATTACTTTACTTTTGATGATTTCTACTCTTTTAAGAGGGTAGATTTTTTTAGCATTGTGGTAAATTTCAGATGCTAATTTACCGTTAACACATACTTTTACTAAATCATCAAATGATTTTTCAGCTGCGTTTTCTCTGAGTAAATCTTCAATGACTTTTCTCATGTATCTTTGTTGGGAAGATTTAGCTCTTCTGGTGGTTACAGCTAAAACTTGTAATTTTAATCTGCGGTCATCTTTAGTTTTAACAACTGCTGAAGCATCGATTCTGGAAGTTCCTCTTCTGATCATGCTTCTTACGTAATCAGTGGTTGTTTTGTGTCCGGTGAATTTTGTGTTTGCAACATCACCTGCAACATTATCAATTTCAAATCTGAGTTTGATGTATTGTTTTGAGAAGTCCCCAGATAATTCTCTCATAGTAACTTCTACTCCTCTACCAATAAGAAGTTCTGGATCTTTTGCTGGAGTTTCTCCAATTTCTTTATCTTCAAAGTTTACTGGTGTTTTAATAGTATACCAGGATTTTTCTTTCCATGTATCACGTACTCTACGTCTTGATTTTGCTTTTGCCATTATATCAACCGTTTAATTTTAATCTATAATTATTTAGTAATTTAGCGTTTCGCCATTTAATTTTAAAAATAGTCTTAAATTAGGTAGTTTATCATTTACTACACAAAATAAACTGTAAAAATGATTTAAGATAAGTATACTTTTACAATCTCTTTTTTGACTATTATGAGCTCAAATTAGCTCATTTAAAGAAAATATTTGTAATTAAGTTCTATTTTTTTAAAACCCGCCCATAAAGGTTATGAATAGTTATTTTATTCATGATATATAAAGATTATTGAAATTGCTTAAAATAAGTAAAATTTTGAGAAAATAAAAAGTAATAAAATTTTTCATGCATATTGGAGAAAAATTTATTCACCTTTAAAACGCTTTAATTGTGAAATAAAGCACACAGAAACATTTTCAAAAAAGTTACAATAGAACTTAAAAAAAGTTACAATATAATTTTTTGAACTAATTTACATGCACATAAGGCCGCTTAAAGCAATTTCAATATACTCCTGAAGACTCTCAAGCTCATCAGAATCCATATTTTCCATCCTGTTAATACTGTTGATTTTATTATTCTTGGACAAGGTCATGTGAGTGTTAATGTATCCGTCACGTTCTATGAGTTTGAGCATCCTTTTGCCATATGTCAAATCAGGATTTGAAACACGGTCATGCATCAGCTTTAATGTATGACCTTCATCAATTCCTAAAACTTCACACATGCCGTACATTTCATTGATAATATCTGAAGCCCAGCTTTTAAGAGTAACCTCTTCACCATCCTTTAAAAGTCTCATTGAATCAGTGTAAGCCCTTTCAGCTGTTGCTTCCTCATTGATTTTGGCTTCTTTTTGCCAGTCGACATAATCAGACTCACGCTTTACCATCATATATATTAAAAATAAATGAAGAAAATTCATGTCATGCCTTACAAGACCACACTGGTAAAACGGATTGATATCCAATGTTCTAACTTCAATATACTGAATTCCATCTTCTTTAAGGGAATTTAACAAATCTTTAGGATTTTTAGGTTTTAATCTTATTTGAGTATAAAGCTCCTTAGCCTCAGATAAATCCCCATTTTCTATAAATTTTTCAATATCAGAGGTAAATTCATCCAAAGAAGCGTATGAAGGATATAAATCTTTGAGATTCTTATAACCGCAGGAGGAATTTCTAAATGAAGGTCCTTTTGTTGAATAAAAGCTTCCAAAATCATCTTTTGCATCCATCAGATGTATGCATTCATTTGAAAACGTATTGTGAGAACCTATTGAACAGCCAGTCAGATAAATTATCAGCCAGGAATATCTCAAGTAGTTTCGGGCTATTTTTAGATAAACTTCATTTTTAAACTCCTGAAGAGACATATCAAGGTTTAAAACTTCCTTAAATTTGTTTAAAAAGTCATCACTAAATGAAAAGTTAAAATGAACACCTGAAATCATCTGTTTTTTAACACCGTACTTTTTAGCCAGCCCTTCCCGGTATTTCTGTGAAGATTCACCTTCACCAGAGTATTGTGCTATTGGTATTCTGTCCCAATAAGGTAAAATACAAGGAATTGACTGAAACCAGAGACATTCATCCTCCTCAAGAGCATAGTTAACCACATCAGCCAGCAAAACGAATGTATCAAAAGCCTCATCAAGCGAATCGACAGCAGGAGTTATTATTTCAATTTGACTTTCGGAAAAATCAGTTGTAATCAAAGGATTTTTGAATTTATCTCCAAATACCTTCGGATGAGGAGTCAAAGAAAGATTTCCATCCGCTTTTGCTCTTAAACTTTCCCATTCAATTCCAAAATGTCCTGCCATGATATCCTTTGTTGAACACCTTGATAAATCAACCAAATCCATCAGCACGAAAAATCCCCCATATTTTACTGAAATTTATCTAAAAAGACATAGCGTTTTTGTCGTATTCTTCCATCAATTTGTCATATAATTCCTTATCCAGTGATTTGATAGCTTCGCGAATAATTTCTTCATGTTTTTCTGTAAAAATAAATTCATTTCCATGGTTTTTGCTTTTTAAAATTATTTTACCATCTTTAAGCCCATAAATCTTATTTATATCAACAGTTTTCCAGTTTTTATCGTCATTTAAAGGACATGATGTTAAAATCAACCCATTATCTGTCCTTAAAGAGTGAAGAGAATCCTTCAGATTTGTGTGGACATAAGTCAGCTCGCCATCACAGATCATAATATTAATCTTATTTTCACGAGATAAGTCAGAGATAATATCCGTTATTAAGTTAAATCTCTCTTCGGTTGTGAGCAATGCGTTTTTACTCTTTTCAAACTCATTTACCTTATCGATGATAAAAAGAAGTATTCTTTCAGAGTCAGTGCTTCCTTTTTGAATTTCCTGATATTTTTCAAGCCCAGGATAGTTGAATACGGTACCGTTGTGCATAAGCATCCAGCAGCGCCCAGTATTATCTTTTTTAACGAAAGGATGGCAGTTTGAAGGAGTCAGTTTTCCTATTGTGGCCAGTCTGATATGTGCAAATACCATTTTTCCAATAATCGGTTTGGAGAGTATTTTTTTCAGTTTTTCACTCTCTGATGCCTTTACAGGTTCCTTATCTATGATATACCTATCAGATTTGATGTTGGCCAGTCCCCATCCGTGAGGATGTTTGTCGGAGTGATTGTAAAATTGATTAAGAGCTTTATTTATCTCTTTTGGAGCTTTTGAATTAAAACAAAAAATTTCACACATTTTCTACAATCCTCACATTGCCCTATTATATTTTTAATAACAATTGTTAATAAATATTTTTAATTTTTCATGAAATTGACATGGTCAATATATCTTTGAAGAACCTCATCAATCGGCCCTTCATCCATTACTAATTTTATTTCAGCATTTTCAGCTTTAATCTTGGATTTAAAACCATACTGAACAGCAATTAAAACATCACAATCCTCACAGGCCTTAATAACCTTTCCCCCCTGATGTTTTGAATCTTCTGCTATTTCAATATCTCTTTTTTCGACAAAATCCAACTCATCTTCCCAGTCATACACATATACTGATTTTCCTCGTCCGAGGTGCAAATCCACATTTTCACCATCAGATGATACAACAGCCAAACGCATTTTAATCCCTTACTTTTTTAATTATTTTAGCTACATTTCTTCCAAAAAGCCTTATTGTTTCTATTCCTTCCGTATCTTCAAGTGCAGTTCCTTCAGGACCTGCAATCACCATATTCCAGTATGTACTTCCTGCAACAATCATATTATTGATTGCGAAAAACATCATCATTTCCTGAAGTGTTAAAGTAACACCACCACGTCTTGCAACAGCAATCGGACCTCCGACCATCCAGTCAAGGAATTTATCTCCCCCACGAGAGACTTTACCAATTCTCTGAAGTGCTGCCATGATATCTCCTCTTGCGGTTCCGAAATAGACCGGTGCAGCAGGTATGAAACCGTCAGCATGACGTATTTTTTCAATAATATCTGCAAGACCATCGTTTAAAACGCAGTTGCCAGTTTCTGTGCATTTAAGACATGCAATGCAGGACTGGATTTTCATTCCCTTAAGTGAGATGATTTCAGCTTCAACGCCTTCTGCTTCAATTTCACGTGCGCACTGCTCAAGAACAATACCTGTGTTTGAGTTGCCTCTTGGGCTAGCATTTAATAGAATAACCTTACTCATATTATCACACTTACACTTCTGCACCATCTAATGCGTGATGACATTGGCAATCTGGTGAATCTTCTGCATTTTTTATAAAATTGTATATCATCTCAAGTAGACGAGCTTCCATTTTTCCGACCATTTCAAACACTTCATCGATGGTCAGCTCATTTTCTGAGATTCCTGAAGCGTAATTGGATACGATGCATATTGAATTGTAGCACATTTCCCTTTCACGTGCCAGTGTAACTTCCGGAAGACCTGTCATTCCCACAAGGTCTCCTCCAAGCATTTTAAACATTCGGATTTCAGCAGGAGTTTCAAATCTTGGCCCTTCTGTACAGACGTATGTGCCTCCTAAAATGACATCGCCTGATTTGGCGAGAATATCTCTTAAAGTAGGACAATATGGTTCTGTAACATCTATATGAACAACCTTATCTTCATAGAATGTTTTTTTCCTGTCCTGTGAGAAATCCAAAAAGTCATTCGGGATAACAAAAGTGCCCGGAGGCATATTTTCGTTCATAGATCCCACTGAGTTTGTAGCGATTATCTGAGTAACGCCAACATTTTTTAATGCATCGATATTGGCTCTGAAATTAATTTTATGAGGTGGAATTGAGTGACCTGATGCATGACGAGGTATGAAAGCCACTTTTTTGGAGAAAATCTCAAGAATTGAAACTTCAACTTCGCCGTAGTCTGTTTTAACCATTTCTTTCACACAGGAATCTGCTTTCTGTGTGATTTCATACACTCCGCTTCCGCCGATTATACCTATCATTTAATCTACCCTTTGCAAACTGCTATCGGTGTAACTTTTGCAACAAGTTTAGCGATTCCTGTGCTGTCGGATACTCTGACTACGCTGTCAACATCCTTATAAGCACCTGGTGCTTCTTCTTCGATAACATGTTTGCTTGTTGCTTTGATTTTAATTCCTTTTGATTCAAGATCAGATGTGATTTTATCTGCATCATAGTCCTTTTTGGCACGGGATCTTGAAAGCACTCTTCCTGCACCGTGAGCGGTTGAACCGAAGGTTTCTTCCATAGCAGTTTCGGTTCCGTGAAGTACATATGAAGAGGTTCCCATTGTACCCGGAATCAGTACAGGCTGGCCGACAGCTCTGTATTTTTCAGGAACTTCTTCTCTTCCAGGACCGAATGCACGGGTAGCTCCTTTTCTGTGAACGAGAAGGTCTTCTTCACGGTTGTAAACTTTGTGAGTTTCCATTTTTGCGATATTGTGGGCAACGTCATAGACAATATCCATATCCATATCCTTTGCGGATTTGCCTAAAACATCTTCAAAGGTTTCACGAATCCAGTGAGTCATCATTTGCCTGTTTGCCCATGCATAATTAGCTGCAGCAGCCATTGCCTGAATATAATTTTGTGCTTCTTTTGAATCAAGTGGAGCGCAGGCCAATTGTCTGTCTGCAAGTTGAATTTTATAATTTTTATAAGCTTTATCCATGATTCTTAAATAATCGGAACATATCTGGTGTCCGCATCCTCTTGAACCTGAATGAATCATAATGACAATCATTCCTTTTTCAAGACCGTATACTTCAGCCACTTCCTCATTGTAGATTTCATCGACTTCCTGAATTTCCAGAAAGTGATTTCCTGAACCTAGAGAACCTAACTGTGGAATTCCTCTTTTTTTGGCTTTATCTGAAACGATACTTGAATCTGCATCGACCATTCTTCCGTTTTCTTCAAGAACTTCCAAGTCCTCAGGCCATCCGTATCCGTTTTCAACAGCCCATTCTGCACCATAATCAAGGACTTTGTCTATTTCGCCTTTTTCAAGTCTGATTTTACCTTTGCTTCCAACACCGGAAGGTATGTTTTTGAAAAGCTTTTCTGTAAGCTCATCGATGTGTTCTTCAATGTCTTCTCTTTTAAGATTTGATTTAATCAGCCTTACACCGCAGTTAATGTCAAAACCTACACCACCAGGTGATACGATACCGTTTCTCATGCTGAATGCTGCAACGCCCCCAATAGGAAATCCGTATCCGAAGTGAATGTCTGGAAGTCCGATAGAGTATCTTTGAACACCCGGAAGACATGCTACATTAACAATCTGCTCGATAGCACCTTCTTCAAGAGCATCAAAACTTTCATCTGCAATATAAAATCTTCCGGAAGCCCTCATTTTTTTATTGTAGGAACCCGGAATTTCATAAACGTTATCCCTAACTTTTTTAATTTCATCTTTAATACTCATAAGAATCACAAAATTTATTATGTTTTAATATATATTTGTGGTGTTTTAATAAGGTTTTGGTGATTTAGTTACTTTCATGAATCATTGCGTCAAAAATGAAAAATTCACAATTCAAATCAAATTTCGAAAGTAATGGTCGAATCGAATAGTTAATCTTCATGATATCGTCCTTGAATCCGTTTTCAAAATCATGTTTATGAGCATTAACAACCAGTAGAAGCTGAGGAATGAATATAGGATCAATATCTAGCCTCAGATAGAATTCTGCATATGGAACATATTCACCAAGCAGCGGTTTAACCTTTTTGAGAATAACAATTACGCCATGACTGTTTTTTAAAAAATTATGAATGTCTTCACAGCCCTCCATCGGATAGAATTTTTTAATCTGTTCAAATTCATTTTCAAAAAATTCCTCGTCTTTTAAACAATTGATAAATTTTAACTCATCAATTAGTATCATAATCCATTTTAAATACCTCACTAATAATTAGACGATTTTTAAGCATCAAAGCAAAAAGATATCTCTTAAGATAATTTTTGTGTTTTATAAATCATGAACTAAGCCTGTACAAATCCATTAAGGTCAAAGCATTTTTTGATTTGAAATTACAGCTCGCATCCCATATGAAAAATTCACTACCTAAATCAAGTTTTTTAACTAAAGGAAGAATTTTGGAATCTATTAATTGAATATCTTCCTTAAAACCATTGTTAAAATCATTTTCCAGAGCTTTAACAACTAAAATAAGCTGTGGCGGGAAAATTGTATCGAAAAACATTTCCAGATGAAAGTATGCATAAGGAACCTGCGATTTTAAAATTGGCTTAATGTAATTTAAAACAACAACCAAACCCCTATTTTCACTTAAAAATCCATGAACCTCATCATGATTCTTAAATGGAAAATATTTGGAAATATTAATGAATTCCTGTTCAAATAACTCATCATCATTGTTTAAACGAGTGACATACTCAATTTCTTTAGTAAAATCAGCATTACTCATATTAAAACCTCATTAATTATTTCATCCATGCGAACTTATTCCCTTCAACAATATCAAACTTTCAATATTACATTTTTCCGAATCAAATATTTTACTCATATTGTATTCATTTAATCAAATTGCACTGATTAAGTAAAATTGTTCCCATATGAGAAAATTGATACCATTAAAGACATGACACATCTTAAAATTTCAATCTAATACCTATTATAGCAGTTATTATTTAAAAAGCTTTTGTAATTAATCATAACAATTTTTTAAGATGAAAACAATATTGAAAGAAAAAAATAATTAGTAGACAGTAACATTAATATTAAAAAGAGAACTAAAAAATACGATTAAAATAAGAATCTCACAAAAATGAGAGATTCCATAATCGCTCAACACCTATATTATAGGAAAATCCTACAACATACCGGTTAGGCATTGAAAAATCATTTAACTTGAATTTGAATTAAAAAATTCAATGAAGAACTTTTTAAATTCTAGATAATTTTATGATTTAAATGATATATAAAGTTTTTTGATTTTTCACATGTTTATTTATTAAAGGAACTATCAATTTGCTTTTTATTTGAAAAACAAGCCATTAAAAGAATTATTTTCTAAATAATGAGGACATACCTGCTATAAGTAAAAATACTGCACTTAATGCATTGATGTGGTCTGCACCCAGTATTACAAACATTGTTGCAATAATAAATCCTACACCTGCAGATTCATTATTTTTAAAAACATAGGCACTGGAAATAACGCCTAAAAGAGAACCTAATATAGCTAAAAGACCTAAAAATGTGGCATGGGCATGGGATGCGTTGAAGAGAAATATAAAAACAGATCCTGAGAGAACCCCAATTAGAGAACCTATCAGACCCATCGCCATTTCAAAATGTCGTGTTGTAACTTTAGTTCTTTTCATGATAATATATTGGCTTTAATAATATTTATAATCTTATAAATCGACGATGGCGCGAAGCTCTACATGTCTTGTTTTTTTAACATCCATCTTATGGAAAGTTATTGCCTTGATTTCTGTCTTTCTCTCATGCTTATCCCAATTGATTTTCTCCCCTTTAATTTTAGCAGTTAAATGGAGATTATCATCAATTTCTACATGAAAGCTGGAAAATAACATGAATTCCACTTCATGGTAAAAGAGCAGTTCCTCCAGGTAGTCATAAAGAAGAGATACTTCGTCTTCAGAGGTAATTTCAAATTCTATTTCATTTACAGGACTTACATCCTCAGTATCAGTTATTATATTAAACATTGCAATACTTGCATTTTCAAAAGCTTCATTCAGACTCTTTCCATAAGCTTTAAATCCAATGTCGGCAGTAGCTTCAAAATATTCATAATTTTTCATAAAATTTCCTCAAAAATATTACTTATCAAATGCTCTCTCGGACTTTGTTTATATATCAACTTCGGACAATTTAAATATAGTGATTAAAATGTTAGGCAATAAAGACACCACAATTCAAGTTGATTTAAGGAAAAAAAGTTCAATAAGAGATGAGATCATTTACAGCGGTTTAGACGTTCAATCTTGCATGGTAGTGCTTGTAGTAATAGCGGCATTACTTTTATCTGTTATTTCTGTTGTGGCAGCTCAAAGTCCTATAGTTTAGGACTGTTTTTTTACAATACCAAACCCTTAGTTGTCCATTAGAATACAAGCTTACCATGCATTATTCTAATGATACAGAAACTAATTTCCCTACAGGAAAAACTAGATTATATAATCTTCGGGGTTAAAACGCAATATAATTTCTCTAGAATTTCCCCTAACCCCTTTTCCTGTATATTTGGTATCAATTAATCTTACAAATTCCAGTTTATCCAATGTTCTGTTAAATGAGGCATAGCTGGAACCTGTTTTTTGTTTGTAATCTTCACCTAATTCTCCTGCAGTGTATATGCCGTCAAAATTAACTATCATCTGCAGAAGTTCACGTTCGGCACTGTTTAGAGATTTTAATGTTTCAGATACATTTATGGATACCAATGATTCAATAGCCTTGTCAAAGTGCTCCTGAGTGATTTCACGGCTTGCAGAAGCTTCCGCAATATTTCCGCATGATCTTAAAAGGTTGATTCCAACTCTCAAGTCTCCGTTTTCAAGAGTATACATTGAAATCTGCTCCAAGATATCATCGCTCAGCACTCCCGGGAAAAATCCTGCATTGACCCTGTCTCTTAGGATATCTTCGATTTCATTGTATTTGTAAAGCGGAAACATGATTTCCTGAGGAATAAAAACAGTATTGACATTTTTATCGAAAGCATATTTGAATTCCAGATCAGACAATATTGCAAAAATGGATGCTTTAACACCAGGATATTCTTCATATGCTCTTAAAAGGTCATAAACAACCTTGTTTGCATGATTTGTCTGGAACAGGTAGTTTATATCATCAAAGGCAACAACAACTGATTGTCCGTTTTTTTGAAGTTCCTTCATGATTTGGGCATAGATTCTTGAAAATGGAACTCCAGTTTCAGGAGGAAGATGTCCGAAGACTTTTTTAAAGATTTGTGAAAATATTCCGAAACGGGTTGTATGAATCTGACAGTTGATATAAACGCATACAACTTTTTCTGTGTTTTTTTCAACAAGTTCAAATACTTTTCTGATTGCTGTTGTTTTTCCTGTTGCAGGTGAGCCTAATATAACTGCATTTGACGGTTGACCTCCCCTCATAGCAGGCCTTATTGCCATCGCCATTGCTTCCATTTGTGTATCTCTGAAATTATAGTTTGGAGGCAGGTAATCAGGATCAAAAGCATTTATATTTTGAAAAAGGCTTTCATCATACATTAAAATATCTTCAATACCCATATTATCTAATATATAAAAATTATTATAAAAAACTATTCTTTTAAGTTAATCAATTTCACATCTTCGTTTTCAGCTATCCAATTGGTGAATTTCTCAGCGTAATTAAGTTTTTTCTGTTTAAACTCATCAGCTTTGGCTAAAGCGTCAGGAAGATTTGGCCTTGAATATTTGGTTACGATATCTCCGAAATCCATTCCGGCAAGAGTTATTTCAGATGCTCCTAAAGCGACTGCTAAAAATATTGCCCTGTCACCGTCAGTGAAACCTCCGAAGTTATAAAGATTTCCTACAGGCTGTGCCTGGGTTGTTCCAAGGACATTATTGAAAAATGAGCTTAAAGAAGCGATTCTGTCAATATTGTCTCCGTGAGCATGGATGACAATGTTTGCGCCTCTTAAATTTGCTAAAAGAATATCATCAATGTTTCCGTCAAGGTCTGTTGCTACAATGTCTGGAACGAGTTTTTGTTCTATTAATGCAGTTGTTGCACCGTCGGCAGCAACCAGCACATAATCTTTTAAGTCATAATCGTTTTTAAGCATTTCAACGTGCTCTTTTACAGAAGGCCCTGCACCGAATACGATGAATTTATCTGAAAAGTCAACAATTTCCGCAAGATCGTTTAATGTAAGACACCCTTCAGTTGAGAGAATTTCATCCAAAAGTTTTGCAGATTCTTCGTCATCCTCACGTGAAAATCCAAAATCATCAAGAATTTCTTTGTAATATTTTTCCCAGAGTCCAAATTCCATATTTAAACCTCACTATATTATTTTAGCCTTTGGTTAATTAAATAATTTATCATTACATAGAAAATGAAAAATTGATTTAAAGTCATTAAAATATAAATAAAGAACAATACTGCTTTTATTTCATAAAAAACTTAAATATAATGGAGTAAATAGAATTATATATATCGATGTCGTTTTAAAAAAAGAATTTCCGGAAATTAAAATTTTAGGAGATTGAATGTGAAACTTAAAAAACCATACCATTCAAACGATATAACACACAAATATGCGGCAATGGCTTTTAGAAAAAAAATGCATGAATATTTGGACCTGCCAGGGACATATCATAGAAGATACCCTACAGAAGTTGTTTTAAGAACAATGGCCACAGGCAGAATGGATGAATTATACTCTACAAAAGAAGGAATGCTGATTAACCTAAAAGAGGAATCTGATGTTGTAACTGAAAAAACATTAGCGAAATTGGGAAAATACAAAACATTTGCCAGCTTCATATATGGAATGCCACTTTATACCGGTGTAATCTGTTTAAAAAATCCCAAAAATTTCCCAAAAGAGTATGAAATCAGTCCAACAGACATTATAAGGCCAAAATATTATTATTTTTCCCAGGAGAAACTATGGAAAAATTATGATACAATTATAAATAAAGTAGAACATAATATTGAATTAAGTGAAAAGGAAGCACTGCACATTGCTTTCGTTCCGAAATACATATCCAAAAAATATTCGGAATATGTGACAAAATCATTTTCCAAACTGTTTAAACATGCAAAAATTCCAGATGAAAAATTAAAAAGAGACATTGCATTTATTTTAATGACAATGATTTTGTCAAATATCGACGATGAAACAGAACAAGACCAACTATTGGAGGCAATTGACATGGATGCCTACCGTGATGATATGGAAGAAATAGTATATTCCAGATATGGCGATGAGCTAGAAAGAGTAAAAGCCGAAAATAAGAAAGAACTAGCTAAAAAAGATAAAGAACTAGCTGAAAAAAATAAAGAAATAACTAGATTAAAAACCAATTTTGCTAAAGCAATTGAAGAAATCAATGCCCGAAAGGACATACCTTCAAAAACCAAAAAACTACTTATTTCAACCGTACTTAAAAGTTAAAAAGTTAAATTGAATTAACACATATGATTAATCAAATGAATTCACAAAAAGCAATATTAAAGGTGATTGGATGAAAAGAGCATATGAAAGTGATATGGAAGAAATATTATATGAAGCAAAATATGAAGGCGAACTTACTGAAAAACAAAAAGTACTTAAAAAAATGCAGAAACAATTATTTGAAACAATCAAACTCAACGAAATTATAGATGAAAAAGAAAGAAAACTGGATGAAAGATCACGAAAAATAAATAAAATGGACGAAAAACTAAGTGAAATAGTAGATGAAATGGATGAAAAACCAGTAATGTTTGAAGAACTATTGAAATTAGATACAGATCTAATACAAATAGAAGAAGATTTAAATAAAATAGATGAAAATCTAATAAAAAAGTATGAAGAAATAAGAAAAAGGGACGAAGAACTAAATCGAATACCCCTAAATATTCCCAGTATAGAAAAACTGATTATTGAAAAAAGTGTTTAAAAATAATTTAAAGAGTTAGAACGCCCCATTAAGCAAATATCAGTTTGATTTACTTAACGCCTGGGAACCATCTCTTTTTTTAGAAAATAACATTACAGAGACATATGCTCCGATAAGAAGCGCATTCAATGCTATAAGTTCAACACCGAATACCATTTATAACACCTCCACTTATTGTAATCTAAATAATAACCAAAAATAGTTTATATTTCCAGGTTTATAAGATTTTGCGAGCGCAAGTGCTTGCTTGCATGATTAATTAATCTTTATTTTCAGCAGAGTTTCATTGGTTTACCACATTGACCTCATGGCCTGTAATATAAGCGTAGAGATTGTTGATTTGCCTTAATGTAAAGCCTACCATAAATGCTGAGATAACAGTTCCAATATAGACTGCACCGAAAACGTTAGAATACCACAATCCGCACATTACAAGTGAAATGATTACCATTGTTGCGTCAAATCCAATTTTAATTGTGGAAAATCTCCATCCGGTTACAATAGCCACTGATTCAACACATCCTTCACCTGGAAGAGGTGCAATATTTGCCGGCATGTAGATGAATATTCCAAGAGCAGTTAAAATGATACTTACTGCCAGAAATACAGCACACATCAAAACAGATCCGTCAAATGGTACGAATGACACCAGATACAGTGCCAGATCAGTAAAGTATCCGAACAGTATGCAGTTTATAAGCTGCAGAAGTCTTTTTTTGTGAAATCTTGAGCGCAAAATCAGAAACTGAATAAGGATTAATGCTGCATTGAAGATAAAAGTAGTTATTCCAATGTTAATGTTGGTAATTAAAGCCAGTGAATATGATATTGAGCTTATTGGAGTTGTTCCAAGTGTTGATATGATTGAAAAGGCCACACCAAGAGACATTATGAATAATCCAACAACAAAAAAACAAATCCTTTTAATCATATATTAAATAAAATAGTTTATGATATAAAAAGTTTACATTTTTTTCAAATCCACAGCATTGCCTGTAAAATCGGCGTGGAATTTGTGAATGTATTTTACAGTTATACCGATAAACAAAGCTCCGAGTATTGTTCCGATTCCAACACTTCCAAAACTGCCTAAAAATGCATAACTTATGATTAATGCTGTTAAAACAACACATACATCAAAGTAAACCTTGATTTTCGGGAAAGGTCTGTTTGTTACAATAGCTATTGCCTGTGTAACGCCTTCCACTGAAAGGGGAATGATATTTGTAGGCACATAGAAAAACAGCCCCAAGGCAATGAGAAATATGCTTAAAACGCTCATCAAAAGAGCGACTATAAAGTTATCTGCAGGAGGTATGAAACCCATGAGAGACACTGATATGCTTGTAAATGCACCAAAAAGCACCCCTACAAAAACCTGCATGAAATGCTTTGGCTTGAAATTCCTTCTAAGCAAAACAAGTTCAATCAATACCAAAATAGCATGAAATATGAATGTTGCTACTCCGATTTCTATTGCCCAGACCAGATCCATTGCATATGGAATTGAACTGACCGGAGCTGAGCCCAATCCTGATTTGATTGAAAACGCTACGCCCAATGTAATGAGATACAGGCCAAAAATATAGTTAAAAATTCTCTTTAAAGTTAATTCTTCTCCACTAAATTGCATGCAGTTATTAATTTATTATTCATTATTTAAAAATGTAACTTGCATTTTGAACAGGTGTGCAAAATATATGTTATTGAAATAGAAAAACTGAATAAACACCCATATTAAAAATATTTAATAAGTATAAAAATTAAATTATATAATAGCTTTAAACTAGCTAATCTTTATATAACTTGGAGGAATTTAATGAATGATATTTTATTAATGCTTCCTGGACCAACAACAGTACACCCTAGAGTACTCAATGCAATGTCACAGGCTGTTGTTAACCACAGAGGCGCAAAATATGGTGAAATCTTAACTGAAACTACCGAATTAATGAGTAAAGTTTTCCAAACCTCAAATAAATCTTATTTATTAACCGGATCCGGAACCGCTGCAATGGAAGCAGGAATTGCAAACACTGTAGCTCCTGGCGAAAAAATGTTAAATGTAGTAGGTGGAAAATTCGGAGAACGTTTCATGAAAATCGCACAGACCCATGGAATTGACGCTAAAGAATTAGCAGTCGAATGGGGAACTGCTGTAACTCCTGAAGCAATCGAAGAAGCTTTAGAAGCTGATGAAGATATCAAAGCAGTCAGCGTAATTCACAACGAAACCTCTACCGGAGTAGCTGCACCTATTGAAGAAATCGGTAAAGTAATGAAAAACTATGATGCATTATACATCGTAGATACAGTATCCTCCCTTGCTGGAGACGAAGTAAACGTCGACAAATTCGGCATTGACGTATGTCTTACCGGATCTCAAAAATGTATCGCTGCACCACCTGGAATGGCAGCTATTACCTTAAGTGACGATGCATGGGCCGCTGTTGATAAAGTAGAAACCAATACCTTTTACTTAGACTTAAAAGCTGCAAGAAAAAGCGGAGACAAAGCTGTACCTGAAACTCCATACACCCCATCTGTTTCTCTAACCTACGCTATGAATGAAGCATTGAAAATGGTTATGGAAGAAGGACTTGACAACAGAGTTGCACGTCACCACAAAGCAGCTAAAGCTAGTGTAGCAGCTGTTAAAGCATTAGGATTAGAATTATTCGCTGATGAAGCTGTTTCATCTGCAACTGTAACTGCAGTTAAAATGCCTGAAGGCGTTACTGACGCTGACTTTAGAGGAACCACCCGTGACAAATACGGTGTTGAATTAGCTGGTGGTCAAGATCACCTTAAAGGAAACATTTTCAGAATCGGCCACATGGGAAATATTTCCTACAAAGAATTAACTCAAACTTTTGCAGCTATCGGAATGACCTTAAAAGGTTTAGGTGCAATTGAAGATGCTGGTGCTGGTGTAGCATCAATTACAGAATCATACTTATGATTCTGATTCTTTTTCTTTTTTTATATATCTCAAATATCAGTTTTAGATGATTAGGTGTTTTTAAAAAAATTAATTATAAGTTATAACTCATGCCTTTTGAAGTTCATGATAAGTTATAAGTAATATATTTTTTACCTAGTTAGAAGTTATAAGTGAAAAGTTACACTTGAAATGCACGTCTAAAAATAATAAGTTATAACTTTTAAGTGAAAAGTTACACTTGAAATATACCTCTCGAAAAAAATATGAAAACTTATAAGTTTTAAGGTAAAAGTTACACTTGAAACATATGTCTCAATTAGTGAAAAAGTATTACTTTATCTTTGGAAAAATCAAAATCTAAACTTATTTAAGACTTCAAAACATATAATAATATACATAACATAGGATGTGAAACGATGTCAAATAATATTAAAACAACCGTAGAAGAATTACGTAAATTAATAAGTGTTGATAATGTAATCGGAACACCTATTGAAACCGATGATAAAATCCTCATTCCCGTAATGAAAATGGGAGTTGGATTCGGAGCCGGTGAAAACATCTTAGGCGGACAAGGCGCAGATTTAGCTGGTGCTGGTGCTGGTGTAGAACCTATTTCAATGGTAATGATTCCTAAAAAAGGAAGCGACGCTGAAGGAGTTCGTGTACTTGACCTAAGCAAAGGAACAGAAACCAACAAGGCAATATCCGATTTAGGATTAATTATAACCGATCTTGTAAAAAGTTTCCTCCAAGTACAGTACGGTGAAGACTACTACGACGAAGGAGAATACATCGAACCTGAATACACTACAACCGATGGCCAAATAGACGAATAGGAACTGCCTCATGTTAAACATCCTAGGGATGATTATTTTAATTATCATCCTTTTTATCATTATTTTACTCTATATTGGAGTTAAAATTGCTTTTACATATGATAAAAAAGGCAGTGAATTTAAAGGATGTTTAAAAATACTTATTTTAAAAAAAATCAAGGTTTACTCACTTGAATTTCCCTCACAGGATGATGAGAAAACTAGCGAAGACGAAGATGAATCTGGTGAAAAGAAAAGGGACATCAAAAAGCTTTTGAAACTGGCTAAACCCTGTCTTACTTATTTTAAAGACTTTTTAAAGTCATTTGTAAAATGCATTCGCGTTCAAAAACTTCAAAACCATATTATTTTTGGTCTTGACTCCTACAGCGACACAGGAAAATACATCGGATACATTTGGGGACTGCTTGCAATCGTAAATACATCCCATAAAAATGCAAGGATAAGTGCCGAACCGAGCTTTAACGGAAGTGTTTTTGACGCAAAAGGTGAAAACGAACTGGAAATCAATATACTGAAATTAATACCTGCAGCGCTTAAGCTGATTTCAAAAAAAGAGGTTCGCAGTTTAATAAGTGGTGTTAGAAATGGATAAGGTCATAAGGGAATTTGCCGAAAGTCTTTTTGACATTGAAATCAAAAAGGAATACCACTTCAAAAAAATGTACGGATTCACTTTTGCTTTTGAAAGTGAATTTTGCATCATCAACAATAATGTAACATCCGCATCAATTTCACCGGTGGGAATAATTTATGAAGAAAATGGCCAATATTACCTGGCACCCCTATATGAGGTGGATGAAATTGATGAAGTTGTTAAGGAATTTGTGGAACAGGAAATCATTTAGGAAGAGGAATATTTTCACTCCTGCATATTACCTCAACCACCAATGGACCTTTAAGGTCACTTTCTAAAAGATACTCCAAATCAGAGAGATTATCAACCCTCACCGCATCAATGCCGTAACTTGAGGAAAGTTTTACAAAGTCAGGATTGTTGAGTTTAATCTGATATGCTTGCATATCATAGAAGTCTTCCTGCCATTGGCGGATGATTCCAAACTCCGAATTGTTCAATATGAATACTATAACATCAAGGTTATTGTCCTTAAGGGTTGCAAGTTCCTGAAGGTTCATTTGAAAATCACCGTCACCGTTGATGAGGATAATCTTTTCATCTGTTGCCAGACTTGCCCCTATAGCCGCCGGCAGGCCGTAACCCATAGGCGCCATACCTCCTGAAAATAGAAGCTGGCGTGGAGCTTTTGATTTTTTAAGAAGTGTTGTCCAGGTTGTGTGACTTCCCGCATCTGAAACAGTAATATTGTTGTCGAATTTATTTAAAATCCTTTTAATTGCAGCCTGCGGAGATAAATCATCATCCAGACCTTCAATTTCCAATTCATTTGGAATAGTGAGGATTTTATCAAGCCATTCAGTCTTTTTAAAGCTGATTTCTAAAAGAAAATCTTCAACTTTTCCGTGAATCGGGCAGTCCCCTATCAAAACGTCCTTGTTTATGTTTACATGTATGAGATTTTCAGGAATTTCTGGAAGTGTTCTCTCACTGGCTTTAATTCCAAGAGCAATAATGCAGTCTGCGTTTTCAAATGCATATTTTGCCCTTGGTGTTGAGCGTATCCCCACCATTCCAAGGTTTAAATTGTTTTCTTCAGATATTATGCCTTTAGCGTGAAATGTTGTTGTAACCGGAATCCGGTATTTTTCTGCAATCCTTTCAATATTTTCCTTTTGTGAGATTGCACCGGCTCCGAGAATAAATAAGGGTTTTTCGGCTGAATCGATAAGATTTTGCGCGTCACTTATTTTTGAGAGGTCATCTTCACACAGATAGCACAAATCAAAGTCATTGAAATCCTCTTCGAGAAGAACATCCTTTGAGAGATTGATATGAATCGGACCTTTCGGAATTGTTTTAAGCTCATATATTGCAGCTCTTAAAACATACATTGCCTCGGTTCCGTTTAAAGGATTGTATGATGCTTTTGTAATGTGTTTGAAGATATCTACCTGAGGCAGGCTTTGAAAGTGGTCTGAACCACGGTATTGAAGCTCATTGTCACCTGTAAGAACAAGTATCGGAACGTTGTCCTTAAATGCAGTAGCCAGTGCCATGGTAAAGTTTAAAGCACCAGGTGCTGCAGTTGCAATGCATACTCCGATTTTACCACTTGATCTGGTATATCCGTCTGCAGCATGAGCTGCAGCCTGTTCATGGCGGGTGAGGACGTGATTTATTGATGAGGCGGAAAGTGCCTTGTAAAGCGGCATAATCTGCTCGCCAGGAATTCCAAAAACAGTAGTGATTTCCTCCTCTTCAAGAATTTTTACAATCTTATCAGCTACATTCACTCTTCCGCCTCCTGATAGGAGCCGTTGTAC
This sequence comes from uncultured Methanobrevibacter sp., assembly GCF_900314615.1. Lineage (NCBI taxonomy): Archaea > Methanobacteriati > Methanobacteriota > Methanobacteria > Methanobacteriales > Methanobacteriaceae > Methanobrevibacter > uncultured Methanobrevibacter sp. The sequence goes on from NZ_OMWA01000005.1 coordinate 119,654, forward strand.
TCACCTGAGCCTTCAACCGGATATACAACTGCCTGAGCAATCCTGTCACCTGATTTGATTTTAAAATCGTATTCACCGTGATTGTAGACCATAAACATCAGTGTTCCGTAAAATCCCGGATCTCCCACAGCAGTCTGAACTGAAACAAATGACCTTAAAAGTGTTGAGCGCGGAAGGTAAAGCATAGTGTATCCCTTAGGGATTTTGATTTTCCTTTTGATGCTTGCCAAGTATGCTGTGTGAGGCTTTAAAGTGTAGATATCCCCTTCAAGTTCCTTAATTTCAGGCAGATTCTTTTCATTGTCTATAAGTGAGCCTCCAGATGTCTGCACATATATTTTATCAAGTTCCAAATCAATTCCGGACGGCTGAACCAGGTCCTTGAAATCCGGAAACAGCTTTATGAGTTCTTTTTCACCGAGCATAATATCAAATCCTTTAATAATTTATATATAGTATTTAACTAATAAATTTTAATTGGTGATATAATGCCTGTAATTACAATTGCTGGAAACGACACAATAACATTAGAAAAGAAACGAGAAATGGTTAAAAAAGTTAGCGAAACAGTCGCTGAAGCATATGGTCTTCCTATTGAAGCAATAACCGTACTGGTTCAGCCATATGCAAAAGAAGACATTGGAGTAGCCGGCGGACTATTATCTGATAAGGAATAATTAAATTATTCCTTTACTTTTTTATACAAATCACCATCACGAACTACTAATTTTTTATCAATCAAATCTTCAAGATTCCTGTTGAGTTTTTCATCAAAGTTTTTGGTCTTATATCGAATCAGTGCTTTTTTAATATCTTCAAAACTTGCAGATTCACCAATAGAATCATATATACTCTGCTGAAGCGGAGTTAAAGTAAATATAATCTGGTTTAACGCATCACCATCGCCGTTTCCCAAATCCCAATAGTCATCCCTGACCTTAACATTGAAGTCATCTTCTAGCTGAGGAATTTTGTCTTTTAAAAGATCAAGGTGCGGATAGTTTGCAAGACCATTCTTGTGCTTGTATATTTTGGTGAGAAACTCTTCAAGACACCTTTCAAGATCGATATTATCTGAATAAAACGAATCAAGAACATATACCATATCATCAATGACTTTGACGACCTTATACTCACCTGTGTCCTCGCAGTAGCTAATATCCTCGAATCTAGAAACATCCCAGTCATTGTCAAGAAGAAAGTTTCTCACAAACTCTGCATCTTCCAGATTGTCGTAATATCCGAATATATAGTCATCACCTGCAATCTGCTTTTTGATAACGAACGTATCAAAGATTCTTGTGATGTTAAGACCGTATCTGGAGTTGTTAGGGTTTCTTTCGTGCTTTTTAATCAGTTTAGAAACGGTTTTTTCGCCAGGCATTTTCCTGTATTTGGCAAGCAGGTAAATCTTATCTTCATAGACTGTTAAAACACAGTAATTATCATCCTTTTTAATAACTTCCGGAGTTTTAGACAAATCCCAGTCGTTTTCAATTAAAAAATCCCTTATGAATATGGCATCTTCCAGACCGGCGATTTTAGCATATGTTTTGGAGTTTTTAACCACCAGACAGGAATTCTTGTTTTGCCTTATATATTTTTCACTCATCAATAATAGATTAGCTTTAATAGTATAAAATATCGACTTGTGAAAAGAAAAAAAAGTTGTTTATACGTGTTTAAAAATTAGTTAAGTGCCCAATACCCATCAGACACAAAAAACAATATTATTCTTTATTGATTACGCAAACGTAATTTTTACGCATCTCAGCTGATCTAGCCTCACTTCTTTTCTGACGTTCCTCAAGGAGCCTTTTAATTGTAGCTCTTGATCTTTCTTTTGGAACAAAATTTAATCACCACTTATATATTTATTTATTTTAATTATATTTAAAGTATTCATCACTTCCAATTCAACTTATCTATTAATGATTCACCAGACTGGCAATTTTAGTATATGTTTTGGAGTTTTTAACCACAAGACCGGAATTTTTATTTTGCATTATATAATTTTCACCCATCAATTAGATTAGATTTAATAATGCATCACTTAATTTCTTTTAAAAATATGTAAAAATAGTAAAAAGTTAAATTTAATGTCTTATTGCAGAGAAAAAATCCCTACAATATTCCCCATTAGACATTAAAAAAATAATTAGATATTTGCATCTCTAGAGGATACTTTAAAAGTAATTCTCTTGTATAATTATATTAACAAAATATTATATAAATTTAACTATTCTTAAAAAAAAGGTAATTAAACAGTGCCCCTCTCCAGGAAAAAGACCTCACGAAAACTTAGTTTTCAAAGCCTTTCATTGAATCGTTAATATTTAATTACCTATTATTTAGAGGTGAAAATTTGAGCAATTATCTTCCAAATCTTATTAAAATCATTGATGATTTAATAAAAGAAGCAATATTAAACCAATATGATCCAATTGTGAAGATAATTAACTCCACTGTTTTCACCTCCATCGAGATGCATGGAAAGAACACCAATACAGAATGGGAAAAGACTGAATTGATTAACAAATAAACATTTACTTAAAAATAATAAGTTCATGTTTATTCACCCCCCACAATATCAAATAATTTGAGGCCCTTTACTAGAAAATATATGATTTAAATCTTATTTAAAGCTTGTTGAAGCCATTTAATAAAATTGTAGTCATTTAAACATGATATATAAACGTTTTGGTAAATATTGCAATTTTATTAAGAAAAAAATCGATGTTGCAAGCAATAATGCAAAATCAACACCACATATGTTAAAAACAAAACAATTACCTTCCAAATTAAATGATAAAAAACATACTTCAAAAACCAATTCCAAAGGTGTTGCTAAATTTACCATTAAAAAGAGCGTTATTGGAAAGCTTAAAGTGGACAAAAAGTACACAATAAGCATTAGCTACCTTAAGGACACCTTAAAAAGAACTTTGAAAATTAAACGTTAGAGTTATACCTCTAACAACTTTTTTTATTTTTAATATCACTAAATAAAATTATCAGCTAATTTTTCAGCATCATCACTTTCTTTTAAAAATCTGTAAAAATAGTAAAAAGTTAAATTTAATGTCTTATTGCAGAGAAAAAATCCCTACAATATTCCTTGTTAGACATTAAAAAAATAATTAGATATTTGCATCTCTAGAAGTTACTTGAAAAGCAATTCTCCTGTATAATTATTTTAAAAAATTATCATATAAATTTAACTATTACAAATTATACCTGTTACAATAGTTCTTATCACTTATTTTGCTAAAGATCTTGTATTGAATGATTTGATAACAACTGTAATTGCAGCGGCAATGCTTGTCATATCCGCAGCTGTTGCACTGGGTTATAAACGTTTGAGAAAATCAATTTAAGTGAGTTTTGAAAGTTATTTCAAAACTATTTTCTTTTTTTAAGCGATTTTTACTCCATCTGAATCGTCATACTCACGTTTTACATATTCAGGATTTCTGTAAAATACAAATCCGTAATCAATTATTTCACCGTTTTCTGCTGCCTTTAACGGCATATCCCCATGTGAGTATTCTCTAATTTGGGAGAAATCCATATCACTTAACTGTAAAATCACATCATCAATGAGAGATAATTCTTCTTTGCTTATTTCAGATGATGGTTCTTTTAAAGAGATATAGTTATAGATTACTCTTCCCAATGATAGTCTTTTGGTTGTTATTTCAATTTTTTCTTCATTTTTCAGTTCTTTTATGGCCAAATCAAAGTGTATAGGTTCAGGACCCCCAGGCACTTTTCTATAGGATTCATTTGTCAGTGCTGATTCATACAATTCAAAAAAGTTGAAATCAGCAAAATACAACAAGTTAAACATTACTCTTTTTTCAACATTTTCTTTAAAACCGCATTCGCTGATTATATAATGCAGTACATTTTTGAATTTTTCTTTATCAAAATTCATTTAATCCCCCGTGATGCTTTAAAAAAAAAGAAAAAAATTAACTATCTGGTGACCTTAACAGTCTTTTTGACTGTATCTTTAAGATAAGTTGCAGAATAAGTTAATTTTTTACCGGCTTTAAGGTTTTTGACGTTAAAGGTTGCTTTTGCAATTCCTTTGGAGTTTGTTTTAACCTTAAGGGTTTTGCCGTTGAATTTGAATTTAATGACTTTATTTTTAAGTTTTTTAGCAAGTTTAGCTGTTAAAACTACTTTTTTAGCTGACTTTTTAACTTTAAGAGTGTTTAAGCTCACCATATGTTTTACAGTCAGTTTTTTAGTGGTTTTTGCTGTGCCGTAGATTGCCTGGAGATTGTATTTTCCAGGTTTCAGGCTATTGACTTTCAATGTTGCAGCACCATTTTTGTCTGTTTTGACTTTAAGGTTTTTACCGCTAACCTTGAATGTCACATATGTATTTTTAGCAAGTTTTTCATTGATATAGACTTTGACTTTGGCGTTGTTTGTATATATCACGTTAACGTTAGATATCCTGATTTTGGTATTTAATATGTCAACGAATGCATATAATGTGCAGTTGAATCCGTTTTCACCTATATAGAAAGCGTCAATGTCTGTTTCGCCTGCTTTGAAGTCTTTAAGTGATAATTTTGCCATTCCATTAACAACAGGCACAGTAACATTTTTATCGCCTGCAGAGAATATTACAGTTGCATTAGCTGATTTTGATGTTTTAACAGTCACTACACCATTTTCTCCAACATACATTTCATCCGGAGAGACAATATTCGGATAGATTATGAGAGTATGGTTGAGCTCTTCAACTTCAAAATCATCGCCGTCATATTTTGCTAAAAGCAGGCATTTACCCGCAACGAGATTGTCCAGATCTATCACTGCATCGCCGTCAACCACTTTAACGCTTTTGTAGAGTTTACCGTCAACGTATAATTCGAGATTTCCTTTAGCAGTTTCAGGAAGGCTCAAAGATACAATGGAATCCTCACCATAATATAAGGAAAATGGCGCAATTGGCTGATATATCACTGTGAAATTGTATGATTCATTCCAGCTGTGATATTTCCCATCCCCTTTGAAGGCGAAATCCACAGTGTGATTTCCGGCAGGCATTTTAGATACATCAAGTTCAATCCAGCCTGAATCATCGATTGTAAACTCCTGTGATTTACCGTCAATTGTTATTTCAATCAGGTCTTTGTTAAAGTCAGGAGGTACGATTATTACAACGTTGCTGCCATCGCCGTAGACGAAATTTCCGTAACCCCATATGTCAACATTATAGTCCACATCGACTGTGACCTTTTTGGACCTTGTGAATTTGCTTGCATTGTATTGCACTTCCACAATATGCTGGCCGCAGGTTATATCATCAAACATTGAATGGAGAAACTCTCCGTACTTGTCCAGTTTATCTTTAAACACTAATTTACCGTCTACAAATATGAATACTGTTCCGTCACGGTTGTTTAGGATTTTAGCAGTTATGCAGTCGTCATGGTCGAAAACCATTTTCTGCGGGATGCTTATCCTCATTTCGACAACTGTGAAATTAAATGTTTTTGTGAATTTTCTGTAGTAGGAATCTCCTGAATATGAAATTGTAACATTGTGCATTCCCAATGGCAGTGTGTTAAACTCACTTGCATTTAAAAACAGGAACTGCTCTGCTGTCATGTTTTTTATAAATTTCCCGTCAATGAATATCTGCACTTCACCGTTGGCGGATTGCGGGAAATACAGTGCCACACGACCTTCCGGATCATCTTTTAAAATTTCCTCAGCAAATCCCGGTGTTGTAAAGTTTGAAGCCACATTCATCACTTTCAGAGGACTGTCAAGGATTGTAATGTTGTTGAAAAAGAGACATATATGATATGTAGTGTGATCAGTAATCCTGTTTACAACAATCATAGGTTCCGCACTATGAGGTATTGTAATCGGAACGCTCACGGAAGATGTGACGTTTTTGTTGTAAAATTCGACATCGTTTATTGTTGCTCTCAGGTTTCCTGTGACGTTTTGCGGAATTTCAACATCAATGGAACCCAAATCCTGTCTGTAGACCGTATCATTGAATGATACTTTAATATCATCGGCAATCTGTTGGTCGCTTTCTGTAATGTTATCTGAAGCGGCCGCTGACGTGATAGAACAAATTGCCAACAAGAGTATAAAAACTAAAATAATCTTTGATTTCACATCATCACCTCTCACATATACATTTGTCGGAGGAGATATATTAAAATTTAAAAAAAGAAGATAGAAAAAATCTATCTTTTTACTTTAACTGTTTTTTTGACTGTGTCTTTAAGGTAAGTTGCCTGATATGTGACTTTTTTGCCGACTTTAAGCTTTTTAAGAACAGATGATTGAATTGTGATTTTGGCAACACCTTTGGAATTTGTTTTTGCAGAGTACTTTTTGCCGTTGAACTTGAAGGTTACCTTTTTGTTTTTAAGGTATTTTCCGTTGACTTTAGCCAGATTTGCCTGAAGAATGAGTTTATTGGCTGAAGTTCTGACTGTTAAAGTTTTTACTGTAACGAGATGTTTTACAGTAAGGGTTTTTGTAACGGATTTTCCAAGTGTTTTAATGGTAACTTTGTAGGTTCCGGGAGCTTTATATATTTTAAGACTTGCATAACCGTTCTTGTCAGTTGTGCGTTCATATTCATCATCTCTGATTTTAAATACTACGCGAACACCTTTGACTGGTTTTCCGTCAACTGTAACTTTGATTTTATATACTCCGCCTGCAGCATATATTGTGTTGAAGTTTTTAGCTGTAATTACGGCATTTGAAGGGTTTGACGCTTTAAATGTAGCGTAGTACTCATCACCTGATTGTGCCAAAGGAGAGTCGTCATAGACAAATGACCCGTATTTCTCGTCAAATATCTCAAAGCTAAGTATTTCATATTTTCCTGCTACAAGCCCTCCTGATGAGAGTTTAACATCACCGCAATATTTGATTTCAAATTCCTGATAGTCATCAAGGCCGTAGCTGAAAAGATACATGAAAAGTGTGCCTTTAGCGTCATCTGGAAGGTCAACTTCAAAGTAATTGTCCCTTGCAATTACAACATTGCTTCTGTGAGTGACTTTTGGAATCACGTAAAGTTCCACTTCACGTTTGAAAACATTTTCTGTAAGTTCGAATGAGAAACTATGACTTCCCATTTCTAAATTGGAAAATACAATATCTGCTTTTCCGTCTTTCATCTCGACATAACTCAAATCGCCCTCTGTGATTTCGCCTTCATCATCCTCATACAATGTACGGACTTCTATGGTGTCTGTGATGTTTCCATGCAGGTCAATGTGATAAATGACATCATCACCTAAAAAAGAGGTTTTTGGAGCTGTAAACTCATAGTTGATGATTTCAATTACCATTCCGCCATCATCAACTGTGTAGTCATCTGCTTCATATGAAAATGACAGGTAATGTGAACCCAGGAAGTTTTCAGGGGTGAAATTAAGCTGTGAGAGTCTGACCTCGGCATATCCTTTGACTAACGGAAATTCTCCTAAAAAGTCCCCGTCATCATAATCCCCTTCAAAGACATATAATGAACCGTAGGCGTCAGAGGGAAGTGTCAGACTTGCAAGTGTGACATCATCGAGATAATAGATGAATTCGGCTTCAGGGTTGGTGTCAATCTGGTATGCGTCTTCATCCCAGTATTCGCCATCATCCCAATCATCATCGTCATCGTCTTCAAAATCATCGTTTGAGACACCGTCATCATTGGGGCCACCCTGAGAGTCAGTGTCGTCATAGTTCACATCAAAAGGAAGGCCGTCTTCCAGTGTTTCGTTTTTCTGTATTTGATCTGATGCGCTTACAGCTCCAAGTGATAATATAATAAGCAGCATCGCCAGTATAAATGCGTATTTAATTTTCATCGAAATCCCTCTTTATTATATATTATATATTTCTTGAATGCATTATAAATACTATTAATGTTTTGAAAAAAACATGACTGAAATGTAATTTTTCTATGCATTTGTTGACAAAGCAATACTGGTATGTTAAATTGATGCTACTTTACTTTAATCTGTTTAGATGAATATATTTCACAATTAAATTCATTTAACTGAAGATTTTTTAGAAAAAATTAGACATGCATTTCAAGTGTAAAATCTTAAAATTGAGATTTTAGAGAAAATAACGGCAAAATGCTAAATTTTAACAGAAATTGGGCAGTCTGAAATACATATCCTGCACGGTCATTTAAACTCTCAGCATGGCAAAAATATGGATTTACTCGCGGGAAATTTCTATACAGTAACTTGCAGAAAATGTTTAGAAATGATAATTTATCATTAAAATTATCCCTTTTAAGGTGATGAGCTTGAATTTGATTTGAAATTTGAAATGGAGAAATTTCGAAAAATGCAGTTAGTATGATGTGTATAACTCAAATGTCATGCATGATCACTTCACAATTCATCGTTTTCACACACCTCACAGATGAGAAAAAAATTGATGAAAATTACAATTTTTGCCCATACCACTTAAAAGTTCAATGTGAAAAAGAGCCTTACCTAAAATCTTTGAAAGTTCTCTAAAAATGACCAAAAAATTAAAAATCCCCCAGATATTGCTTTACTCTCAAAAAATTTTCATACAGTAACAGAGCGTGAATACGTTAAAGTCAATATCAAGTTTTAGATAGCTTTCATTAATCTATACCTAAATTGTCAAACCTGCATTTAACATTTCCACTGCTCATAATGATTATTGAGCATTAGTATATAAAGGTCCCCTGAAGAGCATCTGAGCGAATCATCTGAAATTTTTTTCAAAAATCATATAAATACCTGCAAAATTATGAAGTCAGAGCAGATTAATTTATCAGCTCACACACAACATGAATCATTGTGAAATGTCAAATTCAAAACCCTGATTGCATCATCCAACACATACTTCTGCCCGCATTACTCCACTGTCAAACAGGCATTGTGTAAAATCACAGCCATAAAACCGGCAGGTTAACATGGAAAGTTAAAAAAATTGGGCAAAAATACTGATTTACTCTCAGAATTTCTTCATACAGTAAACGGCAAAAAGGCCTCAAAAAGGCAATTACTTCAAATATTTCACCTGGTCCTGCATGAAAATTTATGATGTTAAATTTTTTTGAAAAATCACTGCCGGCATTATGATTTTGAAAATCTGTAAAAATTTGACTTTAACATCCGGGTTTTTTCGAATGAAATTTAAATATTAATAGTAGTTGATATATATCCTCGATTAAATCTTGTAAAATAAACATTGAATGTTGTCGTTAAAGTGAAAAGCGTTCCATAATATTAAAGGTGTTAGGACTACTTTTAATTTAATCGAACCTTTATAAAATTATTATGATACTTCAAAATGAGCAGAATTTTTAAAAAAATAGAAAAAAGAAAATAGGGCTTATTTGCCGATATTTTCCGCAGTCAGGTTGTTAATCTTGTTGAATTCTTCCAGATATTTAATGCACTCAGGAATTTTGGAAGAATCAGTACCTTTGTATTTGCATTTGACAAGCTGATGGTTTTTACCGATTTTGATAAGTTCCATTGCTCCCACTTCATCATGAAATGAATCGGTGAAATGGGCAAACTTGCCTTTAATTGTGACGTTAGAGAAACTGTCGCTTTTAAGTGGAGAAAAACTGAATTCCTTGTCATACTTTTCAATGGTGATTGAAAAGTCGTCTTTGTCCATTGACTCAGCAATACCGTCATCAAAGCCGTTCGGAGCTTTAAAGTCTGAAATTTCAACTGCTGAAGCAACAGCAATTGTGAAAAGCAGAAGCACTGCGCAAATGCAAAAAATTTTTGAAATCTTCATATTGATATTTTGAACATAGCCCATTATAAATTATAACTTCTAAGAGGTATATTTCAAGTGTAACTTTAACTTGAACAAATATCTTTAATATTTGAAAAAATAAATACAATTTATAGAGGTGAATAAATGGGAGAAAATAAGGTTCAAGATTATATAACAATTGGAAGAACATTTGAGAACTATAAATGGTATAAGCCCCTGCTTACCATCATAGTTACTATAATAATTTACTTAATACTGAACACAGTAGTGACAGCGATTTTTGCAGGAATTTACGGTGACGCATTCATTACAAATATGAGTGCCACCTATGAGGCAATGAATATGGCTGATGCAACAACTATCTACGGATTTTTAGTCCTCATCCTCTTTATTCCGTCAATATACATTGCATCAAAGATCGTAAAGGACAGACCATTTTCATCATACGCTTCAAGCCGTGGAGGATGGGACTGGAAACTTTACTTAAAATGCCTTGCAATCCCTATTGCAATATATGTCGTTATGACACTGATTTCTATTGCAATTCAGGGCCAGTCACACGGCGTAAACAGGCTGACTCCATTGGTAATTGTCGTATTTATAGTGCTTATCTGTGCACAGAGCATTTCTGAGGAATTTCTATTTCGCGGAATCATCATGCAGACAATCGGATCATGGGTTAACATACCGGTAGTCGCCATAATTATCCCGAGCGCATTATTTGCAGCACTTCACCCTTACAACATCATAGGAGTTGTTACAACATTTATTGTAGGAGTGATGTTCGCTGTAGTCGCATGGAAAACAAACGGTCTTGAAGCAGGCTCTGCAATTCACAGCATCAACAATATAACTTCATTCATGCTCGGATTTTCAGGAATTCAGCAGATTGCAACAAATGCCACCCCTGTCGATGCAGTAATAAATTTAGCGTCCCCGATGATTTCCATAATAGTTATAATCTATTTAGGTAAAAAATACGAGTGGTTTGAATGAGTGAAACTAACATTAAAGACTACATTACAATCGGACGAGAATTTGAAAACTACAAATGGCATAAACCGTTAGTGACCATTATTTTAAGCGCAGTAATCTTTTTTATACTGACATTTGTCCTTGGAGCAATATTCCAGCTGGCATTTGGAGACATATCTGCAGGACTGTCAGACAGCTATGAATCACTTAACACGCTTGGTCCTGCAAGTCTTTTTTCATATCTGATACTTGTCATAACCATTCCTGCAATTTATCTTGCATCAAAGATTGTTAAAGACAGGCCGTTTTCATCCTATGCGTCTTCACTTGGAGGATGGAGATGGAAACTTTACTTCAAATGCATGGCAGTTCCTCTCGTGATTTATGTGATTTTTAACATCGCATCATCACTCACAGACGGTTCGGCCATTAATATTCAGCAGATATCCCCTTTAATGTTTATCGCATTTGCAATAACCATTCCTCTTCAGTGCATCGCTGAGGAGTACCTGTTTCGTGGCCTCATCATGCAGAGCTTCGGATCATGGTTCAACATTCCAATTCTTGCGATAATCATACAGGCCCTTGCATTCGGAGCGACACACTCATACAACAGTATCGGAGTCGTTACCATAATCCTTGGAGGAGTGGTTTACGGACTGCTTGCCTGGAAAACAAACGGTATTGAAGCAAGTTCCGCACTGCATACCATAAACAACCTTACAGTATTCATTACAATTTATTTTGGTCTTGCAAGGACTTCAACAAATGTTGATATCTGGGCAGCACTCTTTGCATTTGCAATTGATTTAATCTGTTTAGGCCTGACCTATTATGTGGGCAGCAGATACAACTGGTTTGAAAGCGAAGCTTAATCGCTTTAAACCTCACCATCACTTATTTTTTAACATTGTTGTGCAAGAATTCTCCGGCTTCTTTAAGCCGGAGATGAATTGCACTTTTAAGGTGTAGGAGTTGAATTTTTTTGTAATAACAGGGTAT